>NZ_RZQT01000106.1:0-20117 GCF_003998485.1 Mesorhizobium sp. M7A.F.Ca.CA.001.04.2.1 | reverse complement strand
GGATAGAGATGACTGCGGGCAATCGTGTCCTGGCCGGCAGCGATCGCCCTGGGGCTGGGCGGAAAAGCGCTCTCATTCTGGGCAAGGGTTGTCCGCTCGTAGCCGCCGAAATTCGCAAGTGCGAAGGCGGACATGGCTTCGATATGAGCGGCTGCCTTCAGCGGCATGCCGTATCCTGGACAATCGTGCTCGCGCTCGTCACCTTCAAACTGCCTCCGTCGGACCAGCCTAATGAGCGAAGCTACAGGCCGCCAGCGCGTTCACAAGCAAAAACTCGTCGTGCAATGGGCGCGAAATTCTGGCCCTCACCGCCAGTGCGCAAAAGGGCTTTTCATTTGATATGCCGGGTGGCGTATCGATGTGCCAGGCCCATTGTGCAATGGCCTACCAACGTCTCGATCACCGCTCCAGGCAGATCGCCACGCCCTGGCCGCCGCCGATGCAAAGTGAGGCCAGGCCTTTGCGGGCCTTGCGCCTCGTCATCTCGTGGAGCAGCGTCACTACGATGCGGCAGCCGGACCCGGCCAGCGGATGGCCGAGCGCGAGGGCGCCGCCGCTCATGTTGATGATCTCCTCGTTCCAGCCCATCTCTCGGTTGACCGCAATGGCCTGTGCGGCAAAGGCTTCGTTTATCTCCATGACGTCGAGCTCTGATGGCTGCCAGCCGGCCTTCTCCAGAGCAAGGCGTGAGGCCGCGACGGGACCCAGCCCCATATCCATCGGCTCGACACCCGCCGAACCATAGGCCGCGATGCGGGCCATGGGCTTTAGTCCCAGTTCGTTCATCCGCGTCTCCGACATCACCAGCACGGCGGCAGCACCATCGTTGAGGCCGGAGGCGTTGCCGGCCGTGATTGTCCCGGCCGGATCGAAGACCGGCCTCAGCCGGGCAAGTCCTTCGAGGGTGGTCGCGGGGTTTGGATGCTCGTCACGGTCGACAACGACATCGCCTTGCCTGGTCTTTATCGAGGCGGGGACGATCTCATCGTTGAACTGCCGCCGCCCGCGTCGACCTTGTCGCGCCATGCACGCAAATCAACGAAGTCACCTAGCTGGCGCACGTGGTCGTCCGGGAAGACGGTGTGAGGATCTCCGGCATAGACCAGCCTCTGGACGTTCAGTTCGGGATGCGTATTTCGGCAGCGGAAACCTGGCCGATGGAGGCGATGAGCATGGCGACCAAAACGGCGGGCAACCGGGCACGTGTCACGAGACCCTTCTAGAATCGACGGGCGAAGAATTGGCGGCGAACGGAACGTTCCGTGTTTCTAAAGTGGTCCGACCACCAGCGATCGGTCCGCAAAGGCTTGGGTGGATCGTCGGGATCGCGCCAAGCCAGCGACTCGCGGAAGGCGTGATGGGAATAGAGGCGGATGAATTCGCCGAGGTAGATGTCGGCGACCCGCGTGTTGCCAACGATTACGAGCATGTTCTCGTCGTTCTGGTCAGTCGAGGCGTCACTGAAGTTCGCCGAGCCAGCGACCACCATGGGATTGTCCGACATCGGGTCGACCAGCATAAACTTGTTGTGCACGTATTTGACGTTGCGGTTCAATCCGGACAGGTGTTCCTGGACCCAGCCGTCTATTTTGTTGGTGGCGATCAGCGACCCGATGGCGAAGGTATTCTCGGGCATGTTGCGCAGGAGCTGGATAGCTTCCTCCTCCGCTTCGCGCTCCGGGCTGCCTTCCTCCAACGGACGGGTCGCCTTCTCAAGCAAGGCAAGACGAAACGGGGCCGCGCTGTTGCGATAGACGTCCTTGAACAGACCGTGCATGCCGAACGCAAATGTCATAAAGACGCCTTCGCGGCCAGTCATGGCAAGGTCTGCATACCATTGCAGCGCGGTGAGGTCCGAGCGCGGGCTAAAGATGACGCTCGTTCCGCTCGGCGGCGGCATGGCGGGAAGGGGCGTAAGGTCCTCCGTGATGCCGTTAAGTTTGCCATTGGTCGGATCCTCGCGCAGGGCCGTCCAGTATTTGAGATAGAGGTCGGCCGTGTCGGGATCTTCGACCACGTGCGCGACGTTGGAGTGGCCAAAGATGCCGCCATCCGAAAAGTTCGTGCCGCCCGTCCAGACCGACACGGCAGCGCCATTCTCCAGCTTCACGATGAACTTGTTGTGGGAGATGTACGACTTGTTGGTCCTACGCTCCTTGCAGTGATTGGCGAGCGCCTCGCCTCCGGCTTCGTCAACCTTGGCGATTGCCTCGCGGTTCTTGTCCCCCGGCTTGGCCTTGCGGCCATCGTAGACGATCTCGACATCCACGCCGCGATTGATGGCGTCCTTCAACAATTTCAGGAAGGGCTCGTAGTGAAACTCGTAGGCTGCGACGCGCAGCGTGTGCGTGCCGGGCACTGTCTCCTTGACGAAGGCGGCCATGGCCTCAAAGAGGCCCCGAGACAGCCAGATCCAGGCTTGCCCATTCTGGACCTGTTCCGGCCGGCGATTGCCGAAACGGTCGACGTAAGCCTGTGAAGCGGCCACACCGCGATTGAAGTAGACATCATGGTCGCCGTTCTCAGGGCTCTCCGTCGTCACCTCCACCGCGACATCGGCTGACGCGGTGAGGGAGGAAGGCGACCCTTTGAGCGCGGTGATAGTGTAGGTGTAGCGGTACCCGGGTTTTGCTGTGTAGTCGGCCCATTGGAAGCTCTGGATGGGCTGCTCATTGGTGGGGTAGGTCGCGCCCGCCGGAAATCCCGGATCGGTTTCAGCGAAACACTTCATGCCCTCAAGGAAAT
Source organism: Mesorhizobium sp. M7A.F.Ca.CA.001.04.2.1 (assembly GCF_003998485.1). NCBI lineage: Bacteria > Pseudomonadati > Pseudomonadota > Alphaproteobacteria > Hyphomicrobiales > Phyllobacteriaceae > Mesorhizobium > Mesorhizobium sp. M7A.F.Ca.CA.001.04.2.1. Next base: position 17,372 of record NZ_RZQT01000106.1, on the reverse strand, counting down.
AAGCTTCGTTTTCCTCGTGGTCGATCCGGTGGACCGAAAAGCCCAGCAGGCTCTCGCATTCCAGTTCGGCAAGGTCGAAGCCCAGAGTGACCACGTAGGTGCCAGCGACCGCCGTGACCGCGATCGGCCCGTTGCTATTCCATGCACGCATGCCGCCCTCCGCTTTGCTAGAACGCAGCGGCTACAGTAACAGAACGTCTTGTTACAAAGAAGAGTTTGTTTATGCTTCGCGAAAACATGGCGCTATAGTTCACCGAGGCAACGCGCAAGCATCAGTAGATCGCGGGGTTGAAGGTCCGCTCTTGCCAATCCGAGCCCGCCCAGGAACAGCCAGTCCGATTACGGCCCCTATTCGGTCATTCTAGAGCATGGCACCGAACGTTCGCCGAGGTTAGCTAAAGTTTACTATTTGGCGTCACGGGAGCATGCGGAACGATACGGGAAGCTTTCTGATTTTGGCCCACGAAAAAGATAATGAATCAACAACTTTAAGACGTCCTCCGGGTCCACCATTGGCTTTCGGTGCCATTGATTTAATTGGGTTTTTTGTACTTTTTTGTCCCACTCTCTTCCACCCCCCTCGAAAAGTGGGACATTCTGTGCCTGTCGGAGCGCACCGCGATAAGCGGTAAGAGTCCGCTCGCCACGTCGAGCTCGATCCGGCCTACGCGCTGGCGCATAGCAACGCTGCGATGTGCCACCATTGCCTCTTCCTACGCAGCGGCTTGCAGATCCGCGCCGCTTCGATACGTCATGCCCGCTCCGCCATCCTCCATGGGCACGACGATGCGTCTGCATTGACCCTCGCGTGATTTTCGATCGGCATGGATGGACATGACCGCAGTCCTGCTTTCAGTGTATTTGGAAGCTGCGCTCGCGATCAGTCCGTCATCGGCGCTGACCTACATTTTGGGCAGCGTCGTCCTCGGATGGAGCGGAAAAGCAGAGCGAGCCATCGAGTGGAGCGAACGAAGCATGCGGCTTTTGCCGGCAAGACGATCGGGCTTGCCGGCATCGGCGCCAGCTATTTTTGATCTGTGCGATATTCGTGAACATTGATCGCATATCAAGTGACTGGAAGCGTCGACCTGCGGTTGGGGGAGATATCGCGCCTTTTTTTCGGATCTTCGTGCACTCGTCGTTGTGCTCCAGTCGGCGGCAGTTCGTTTCACGGCCTCTCAATGGGACGCTGACCGGGCCTGTGAATAGACTGCCACTGCGATCAGCGTCAGCAGGCCGATGAACCAATATTGCCAGGCTTGCGACAGGCCCAGGAAAACCATCGATGAATTGACTTCCTGGATCAGGACGGCGCCAAGCAGCACGCCCATGAAACTGCCGCGTCCGCCAAAGAGACTGGCTCCGCCGAGGACCACTGCGGCAATGCTGCCCAGCGTGTATTCGATGCCCTGATTGGGATCGCCGATGCCGAGCTGCGCCACCACCATCATGCCCCCAAGCGCTGTGAGCAAGCTGCAGGCGATGAACGCGCCGACGACGGTCCAGCCTGTGCGCACACCAATATGCGCCGCCGCCTTCTCGTTAGAGCCAACGGCGCGCAAGCTCATCCCCCAACGGCTGTAGCGCAAGCCGACTTCGAGGATGATTGCCAGGACCAACGCGACGATGAACACGACCGGAATGCTGCCAATAGTGGCTTTGATGGTATCCATGACGGTGGCGCTGATGGCTCCATCGGGATAGGGCCGCAGCAACACCGAGATGCCCTGAATGATGATGTAGACCCCTAGCGTCGCGGCGACGGAGGTGAAGTTCCCGAATCGAACCAAGGTCCCGTTGGTCAGGCCGACGAGGGCTGCGACGCCAAAAACGGCCAACACGCCAACGATTATCGTTCCCATGCCGGCACCTTCATTCAGGAAGAATGACGCGATGACGAGGCTCAGGCCGATCAACGGGCCGACCGACAGATCGATCCTGCCGGTGAACACTGCGCACATCTGGCCAAAGGAGACGAACGCCAGTGCTGCGGAAAGGAACAGGATCTTCTCGATGTTGAAGCCTGAGACGAAACGAATGTTGTGGCCAGACGCTACCAGGCCCAGCAACACGATTAGCCCGGCAAGCACGAAGCTTGGAACATAGTCGCCGGCGGCAACCATTCGCAGCCAAGAGCGCGTAGTGCCGGATCTGTCTCGTCCTTGCTGGTCGGTCTTGCGATGGGTGGTGGCCGTTATCATGGTCCGGCCGATATTGGCCTCATTGACGTCTTGGCCTGAGAGTTCGCCCACGACGTGCCCACGGGAGAAGACCAGCACGCGGTCGCATAGGCCCTCAAGCTCGACGATATCGGATGAGACGATAACCACCAATGTCCCACGCGAAGCGACGTCACGCAGGATGCGATAGATTTCGGCGCGGGCACCCACGTCAACCCCGGCTGTCGGCTCCTCTGCCAGCACGAGTGAAGCCTGTGCCAGGAGAGCTCGTGATAGGATCGTCTTTTGCTGGTTCCCGCCAGACAGCGTGGCGACATTCTGCTCGATCGATGCCGCGCGAATGTTCAGGTCCACTCGCTGGGCTTCCATTTGCCGCCGTTCGAGCGAACGGTCCACGACGCCAAAGTTCGCGAAACGTGACAGGGCCGAGATGGTACCGTTTTCGCGCACGGAAAGACTGGGAAAAAGGCCTTCATGCTGGCGGTCGGGAGACAGATAGATAATGCCGGCACTACGAGCGGCACCCGGGTTGCCGAGCGGCACGGTCTTCCCATCCAGAGTGACGGCTCCACGGGCATTTCCAAGACCTGCCAGCGAACGCAGGAAGTCGCTCTGGCCGTTTCCGGTAATGCCGGCGATACCAACGATCTCGCCGCCACGCGCCGACATGTTGATGTCTACGAAATCAGCGCCCGAAAGCCCTTTGACCTCAAGAACACTTGCGCCACTCATGACACCGGATGATTTGGGCGGAAATTGCTTGGTAACGGTGCGTCCGACAATGAGGTTGAGGATCTGGTCATCGCTGACATCGCGCACAGGTGCCGATCCCTTCACTTCACCGTCACGCATGACGGTGACAGTGTCTGCGATCTGTCTGATTTCCTGCAGCCGATGCGAAATGTAGATGACCGCCGCGCCGCGAGCCGCGGCTTGGCGCACGTTGCGAAACAGGATATCGACAAGGTCGGCTGTCAAAGCCGCGGTGGGTTCGTCAAGAATGAGGATCTTCGGGTCGATCGCAAGCGCCTTGGCAAGTTCTATCAGTTGGCTTTGTGCTATGTCGACATCACACAGCCGGGTCTTGGGATGAACGGCAGAGCCAACACGATGGAGTTGGGCGACTACCCAGTCATTGGCATTCGCATAATCCGTTCGAAGCGCTGCGGGAACTGCAAGCAGCAGGTTTTCAGCCACCGTCAGATCAGGAAGCACTGCCGGGTGCTGATGCACGATGGCGAGCCCGAGCCGTTGCGCCTGTGCCGCGCTCAAGCGATCTACAGTTTGTCCGCATATTTCGATCGAACCCTGATCGAAGCTCAAATTCCCGGAGGCAATGCCCATCAATGTCGACTTGCCTGCGCCATTTTCTCCCAGAAGCGCATGAACCTCGCCACATCGCGCGTCAAACGAGATGTCCTTCACGGCGACGACATTGCCGAAACGCTTCCACACGCCTTGCATGCGCAATCCCAACGGGGCGTCCGATACCGCGTCGGCCGGGGGTGCCATGTCAGGCTGAAGCTGTTCGACGGTGGCCATGCTCGATCCTCCTAAGTGTCTCCATCATCCTCCTTGAGGGGATGAAGGGGCGGGCAGAGCCCGCCCCGTTTTGCTTGAGATCAGAGACCGCCCTTGAGGGCCGCCAGGACTTGTTCGTCCGTCAGGCTGGTGCCATTCGAAGCGGATTCCGGGAGCTTTGGATTGCAGAACACCGTTCCGGCAAGCGAATCCTCCAGCTGGAAGTTCGTCACTTCCTTCACACCGGCCTCGGCCACCGTATGCTTGGTGCCATTGGGATCGGTTATGACGAGCGGCTGATCCATCTTGCCGCCGGCGGCCTCGGCAATCGCCCAGCGCACGGCCAGGCGAACATTCCACTGCTCGGCGCTGTTTGTCGTGTACTGGAAGGTGGACTTCGCGTCGGCGTCATGCAGCTTCTTCCAGGTGCAGCCGAACACATTGGCGTCTTCACCGGCAATAAGCGGAAGTGGACGTCCGGCGCGTTCGAAGACGCCCGAGGCGACAACGCCCATGCTGAGGTCGGCGATGACACCGTCGATCTGCGGATACTGGGCAATCAGCGCGCCCAGTGATTTGGCGACCATGCTGGAATCCCAATTCGTCACTTCGAACGGCCTCTGCCCGATCTGGACGATGCCCGGATAGTCCTTGAACGCTTCGAGGATGCCATCGGCGCGCTCACGGCTCTGGCTGGTTCCGGCAGGTCCGCCGAGATAAGCGACATTTCCCTTGCCGTTGAGGGCCTTCGCCATCCATTTTCCCCAGTCGACGCCGTCCTGGTGGAAGTTCGTGCCGACGAAAACGCTGTAATCCTTGCCTTCCTCGCCGCCGACACGGGCCCGGTAGGGGACGACGGTGCTGCCTTGCTTGAAGGCATCGCGGATCGCCGGCAACATGGCTGGGCCGGCATCGGGGAACACGACAATGGCGTTGACGCCGCGCGCTGCGAGACCGCTGAGGTCGGAAATCGCCTTCTGAGTGTTACCTTGCCCGTCTGTGTGATCCCAGCCGGTGACGTTCGGGCACTGGCTGGCCTCGTTGATCGCTGCGGCCGTCGTCATCTGCCGCCAGGGGTTCTGGGCGAAGCCATCTGCCAGCGCGACAGAAATCTCCTTCGTTCCGCAAAAGCTCGGTGGTGTCGCCGCCGGTTCGGCGCAGAAGACACCGCCGGCGATGCCCTTGCACCAATCCGCGGCGCCGGCTTGCGTGACCGACAGCGGTGAGACAGTTGCAAAGGCCGACAGGGCGAGCGTTGCGCCCGATAACAGGTTTATTCCAAGACAAGACTTCATCATTTCCTCCCAACGAAGTTTGGTTGCGGTTCTCCAACCTGCCCGTGGTGGACAGCGTTGAAACTTTTTATTCCCTTGGCCGCCGACATCATGCGGTCGACCTGTTCCTCAGGCTGATTGCACGCCTGAGATTACGAAAATTCAGACCATAGATGCCGACCCCGACCAGGATCGCGGCACCTTGAAAAAGGTATTGAACGCCGATGCTGGCGCCCGTCGTCAGCACCAACTGCTGAAGCTGTGTGAGAAAGAGCGCGGCGATCACGGTCGCCGCCAGATTGCCCTTGCCGCCAAACAGCGAGGTTCCACCCAGAACCGTCGCGGCGATCGACGGCATCAGGTAGTTGTCGCCCTGCTGCGGACTTGGCAGTTGCATAAGGCCGCCGAGCAGAATGCCGCCGGCCGCATAGAGCAGGCTCGCGCCCACATACGCGGCGATCTGGTAGCGGTCAGCGACGATACCCGCCGCGCGTGCCGCCCGGCTGTTTGCGCCGACAGCCTCGAAATTGCGCCCGAAGGTCGTCGCCTTGACGACGAAAATGACGACAATAGCCATCGCTACTGCCAAATAGGCGAGCTGCGTGATGCCAAATATCTTGCCGTTGGCGAATGCCGCTATCGACCCGGGTACCGACACCGGCGTGCCGCCCGAAATCTTGACGTTCATGCCATAGAGCAGCGCGTTCATGCCGATCGTGGCCACGATGGGCGCAACACGAACCTTGCTGACGAGCAGGCCGCTAATCAGCCCCGCTACAGCTGCAGCGGCGAAAGCGTAAAAGAGTGCCAGGACGACACTGCCCTCGGCATTCGGTTGGCTCTCTGAGAAGTAACAGACGATGACAGCGCTGAGCGAAACCATCCCCGGTACGGACAGATCGATGCCGCCCTGCTGGATGACGAGTGTCTGACCCAGGCTGACCAGGGCCAGGATCGCGGCAAAGGGAAGCATTCCGCTCATCGCTCCGGTGCCAAGACTCTGCGGGGCGATCAGGCCGCCGAAGACGAACAGGACCAGCGTTGCCGCCGCGATACCCGCGGTCGGTCCGCCAGCTGAGGCAAACCAACTGCTCGGTCCGGATGCACCTTCTCCTAAGGCCGTGACCGGCTTTGGCTTCTCTGAAGGCTTTTCCACGTGTTTTGTCCTTCTGCGGATTCGCGGCATTGAACTTGTTGGTTAAAGCAGTGCGGATCTTGCTCCGCTGGCCAGACAGATTTCGCTGATGCGCAGCTTCTGGCTGGAGAGCCGGGACGGGAATGTCTGTTCAAGCCGCGACTCGTGAACGGGTATGACCCGTCGAGACTCATGGCCGACCTGTTTCATCATGGCTTCGGTGGCCATGATCAGATTGATCTGGCTGCCGGTGGCAAGGCCGACCGGGAGATACATGTCGTCGATCTTGAGCTGTTCGGAGGCGCCGTTCAGGTTCTCGAACTGGTAAACAAGATCACCGGCAAGCACCCAGGTGTCCTGGGAATCCGTCTTGCCATCATTGCGCACCGTCACCCACATGCATGCGAAGGTGTGGCTGTCATAGGCGACGTGAAGATCGATGCCGGGGAAGACGTTTTCCATGGCGCCATCGACCGCGATGAGGCGTTTGTCGCGCGCCAGCTGCACACCGCGCAGGATATCCGCCGTATCGATGCCGGACAGGATCCAGCGCATGCGGTCCGGCAGCGACATTGCCCAGATCCATTCCTGCAGTTCCTTCTTCTGGACGTAGAAGGTGGCATTGGGAAATGCATCGACATTGCCGAAATGATCGAAATGCGCGTGCGTGATAAAGACCGCGTTGATGTCTTCCGGCGTCAATCCGATTTCGGCAAGAACCTCGCGCGGTCCGCGCCAGTTCTGGACATTGAACAGCGTGCCAAGATAGTTCCCGTAGTCGCGGTCGTTGTAACCGACGTCGACCATCGCGGCCCAACCGTCTCCCTTGATGACGGCGTAGCAGTAGGGCAGCTTGACATAGCCTTCATTGTGAGCGCCGTAGATGACGCCGCTCTTGTGGTATTCGGGCACGTAGCCGTATTCGAGGACGTAGATCGAATAGAGTGACACCGGTTTCCTCCCTTGATCCAGACGGTTAGTTTTTCGCGGGTCGGCAGTTGCAGCAGGCCGCCGTGAAATCCACGGGCGTCAGTCCGGCGGAAGGTTCCGAAACCATCCGCAGCGACCGCTGCGCGAAAAAAAGCGCGTCAACGACGGCATCGAGATCGGGACTTGCCGGATCAATGAGATCGGCAAGACGATCAAGCCGCGAGAGTATCCGGCCGAGAAGCACTAGCAGATCGGCGAGCGCGGCTTGGTGGCGGGCCGCTTTCGGCGGCGCCTTCACCGCACCCAGACGGTCGGTTGCCTCGCGCAACTGCCTTGTCACCGACGCCAGCAAGAGATCGTTGCGGTTGCGGTCGAGGCTGTCGGTCTGGAGCAGAAGCAGGATTCCCGAAAGCTGGCCAACGCAACGCTTGGCGGCGTCATAGAGCGGGCGTGTGTCTGACAGGTAGGAGGCAAGCACTTCATCCTTAATCCCTGACTTCAACAAGGCATCGGGCTGGTACTCGCGGGGGGTGTCCCATATGGAACAGGTGGGACGATGCACGCCTTCGATCCCTGACGAAAGCGCTGGAAATTCGCGACAAAACGGTAGAGGCACCGCCCCACCCGCAAGCGGAGCCTCGTCTTGTCCGGAATTGATCGTAAGCATGCGTCGCCTCCAATGTTCGTCGTCGCATCGATCCGCAGGCCCGTGCGGACTGTCTTTTCAGTGCATGAATCGGCCGCCGTTCACGTCGAGAATGAGTCCCGTCACGTAGTCGGACAGGTCCGAGACCAGGAACAGGCAGGCTTTTGCGATATCGTCAGCCGTCCCGAGCCGGCCCAGCGGGATGTTCACGACGATGTCGCGCCGCTTGTCTTCGGTCAGCTTGTCGCCAAAGATGTCCGTGTCGATCGTGCCGGGGGCTATCGCGTTGACGCGGATATTGTGCTGCGCCAGTTCACGCGCCATCGACTTGGTGAGGCTGTGGATGCCGCCCTTGGCTGCGGAATAATGCGGCCCGCCGAAAATGCCGCCGCCGATCTGGGCCGCGATCGAGCCGATCGAAACGATCGCGCCGGAGCGCCGTTCAATCATCGAAGGCACGGTAGCCTGGGCCATGTTCAGGCTGCCACGCAGGCTGGAATCGATGACCAGGTCGAAATTCTCCTGGGTGATATCCATCAGCCGGTCTGGTTGGCTGATGCCGGCATTGTTGACCAGGATGTCGACATGTCCGAAGCGGGCCATGACGTCACCAACTGCCTTGCGGCAAAAAGCAGGATCCCGGACATCGCAAGCCACGCCGATGTGTTCGGAGCCGATGTCGCGGGCCGCATTCATGGCGGCCTCTTCGTCGAGGTCGAAGATCGCCACGCGGCAGCCCTGCGCGGCAAGCCGCCGGGCCGTGGCCTTGCCTATGCCGCGCGGCGAGGCGGCGCCTGTGATAATGGCGGTCTTGTCGTTCAGCATCACGGTGTACTCCTCCCCATATGAATTCATTCGGCGGCCTCGGCCGCGTCTTCGATATTCAGGCCTGCCCAACCCTCGATGAGGGCCGCGATGCGCGAGCAATCGGCGTCGGCCATGCCTTGCGTCATGGCGAACTGCCAGAACTGGCGGACGTTGGCCCCGAGCCACATTGGCACGCCCATACGCTCGGCTTCCTGCATGCAAAGTGTCACGTCCTTGTGCATGAGCTCGGTGCGAAAATTCTGGTCGTAGCGGCGTGTCACCACATGCTTTGGATAGGCGATCTCCGACACCCAGGACCGGCCGGAGCCGGCATTGATGATCCGGAACAGATCCTCGGGCTCGATACCGCCCTTTTCGGCGAATGCCAGCGCTTCGCCGACGATCACCATGCTGGTTGCGGTGAGAAGATTATTGGCGAGCTTGAGGATCTGTGCCTTGCCGACGTCCGGGCCGAGATGGACAAAAGTCTTTGCAAATGTCGCCAGGAACGGTCGTGCCCGTTCCAGTGTCTGCTCCGACCCCGACGCCATGACCGCCAGCGTCTCGTTGCGGACGCCGATTGGTCCGCCGCTGACGGGCGCATCCAGCACAGATACGCCGCGTTCCGCCATCGCATCACCGACCTTGCGCGCCATTGTCGGGCCGGTGGTCGAGAGATCGATATAGTGCTTGATGCGTTTGCCATGGATAAGGCCGGCCTCACCCAGCGCGACGGCCTCGACGATCGGCGCGTTTGGCAGGCTGACGAAGACCGTCTCGACCGCGTTGGCGACCGCGGCGGCGCTGTCTTGCCGCTTTGCTCCCTGCGCGACAAGGACATCGACGGCCGCAGCGTTGGTATCGAAAATGTGGACGTTGAGCTGGGCTGCCAGAGCCTTGCTGACCATGGGCATGCCCATCGCACCGAGACCGATGAATCCGTAAGAATTACTGGGCACGCGCGCTCTCCCCGATCGCTGTAAGATGTGACGGCGCGCCTTCGTAGAGGCGATAGATGCCGGTGCCGTCGATGTCGCCGTGGCCGGCGGTGACAAGCAGACGAAAGAGCTGGGCGGCTTGGCCGGACATTGGGGTTGCTGTGCCCGAACTACGGGCGAGCTCCTGCACCATGTCGAGGTCTTTCAGCAACTGACGCGCATAGGCCCGCGGCGCGAAATCATGTGCGGCGATACGTGGATAGAGCTGTTGCATCAGAACGCCGTCGGCATGGCCGTATTTCACGCATTCAGGCAGCAGCGCGGCATCCATTCCTGCCGCTTCAGCGAGGCGCACGGCTTCGGCCAGAACAGCATAATTCGTGCCGACCACGAGCTGCGCGATCATCTTGGCAACCGAACCCATGCCTGTCTGTCCGACATGGGTGAACTGGCGGCCGATGTCCTGGATCAAGGAACGGATTCGTGCGATCCCCCAATCCGAGCCGCCGGCCATGATTGTCAGTGTGCCTTCGCCTGCCGCCGAGGGACCACCCGAAACCGGAGCGTCGATCCATTCGCATCCCGTGGCCGCTTGGACGCGCCAACCGATGGACCGGCAGAAATCCGGCGACACGGTTGAGAAATCCACCACGATCTGCGGTGACAGCAGAGCATCCGACAGGCCCGCTTGGCCAAACACCACGGTTTCGACTGCCGCCTGCGACGGCAGGTTGAGGAGCACGAGATCCGCGTCCTCGACACAGTCTTTTGGCGACGCAGCGCCAACTGCACCCGAAGCCATAGCCGCAGCTTGCCGGCCGGCATCCGCGTCGAAGACTCGTAGCTTGTAGCCAAGCCCTGCAAGGCGCGCAGCCATGGGTCCGCCCATCAGGCCGACGCCGATATAGGCAAGGCGCGGCTTACCGGATGTCATAGAATTGGACCGCATTGTCGTGGAACAGGCGCTTTTGCGCTTCGGGTCCGAGATCCGCCGTGATCTCCTTGTAGCCACCAAAGATCTCATCGAGCGTGCCGCACACACTGTCGACCGGGAAATTGCTCCCGAACATGCAGCGCTCGACGCCGTAAATCTCGATGATCGACCTTACGATGTCGCGGTTGTTGGCGACCGTCCAAGGCTGGTCAGGCAGGCCGATGCCGGAGATCTTCACCGCCACGTTCGGCCGCTTGGCGAATTCGGTCATTGCCGCTTTCCAGCCGGCAATCCCCTCGGCACTGCGATCGGCCGGCAGCCCTGAATGCAGCAGAATGATCTGCGTCTGCGGGAAGCGGTCGGCGAGCGTGCACGCCTCGTGCAGATGCCACCATGGTGTCTGCAGATCGAACCGCAAACCATAGCTGGACAGCATGGCGAAACCTTCGACCCAATGCGGGTCGACCATGCTGCCTGGAGCGGCTGAGCCCGGCTTGGGATTGGATTTCGGCTTGTGACGCAGGCCGCGTACGAAGTCGAAACCGGCCAGCCGCTCCAGCACCCGGGCGCGGTCGCCCCGGTCGAGCCATGCCTGGCCGACCGCGACGTTAGGCCACCCCGTCTCACGACGAAGGGAGGCGATATAATCCATCTCGCCGATTGGATCACTCGGATCCCACTCGGCTTCGATATAGACCGTCTTGACAACGTGGTGGCCGGCAGCGTCCCGCTTGTAGTCGGCCGGCAGATACGGCCGGCATATCGAGGAGTAGTCGCCATAGCGGAATGGGATCAGCGGCCGATCGTTGAGCCACGGATAATAGTTCTGCTCGGGATTCCAGAAGTGGACGTGAGCATCCACCATCGGCATATCAGTCACGTCTGTCTCCTCTCCGTCTCGGGACGACCCGTCTCAGATTGGATGCCAGCTCCTCTTCCGGCATCCGCAGTCGTCGCCGCGATTTATCGCGATTTATTCAGCGGCGGCCGCATAGGGGACGTTGCGCCCGCCATAGCGACGGACACGAACGTTTGCCTGCTCGGCATGGCCGGCGAATCCTTCAAGTATGCAAAGGCGCGAACAGTATTCGCCGATCATTGCCGAGGCCTCATCGGTCAGGACGCGTTGATAGGTAACGGTCTTCAGGAACTTGCCGACCCAAAGGCCGCCGGTGTAACGGGCGGCTCCCGCCGTCGGCAGCGTGTGGTTGGTTCCAATCACCTTGTCGCCATAGGCGACATTGGTTCGCGGCCCGAGAAACAGCGCCCCGTAGTTCGTCATCCGCTCGAGGAAGATATCCGGATCGCGAGTCATCACCTGCACATGTTCCGATGCGATGCGGTTTGCTTCACCGACCATTTCGTCCTCTGTCGAACACAGGATCACCTGGCCGTAATCCTCCCATGCGCGACGGGCGACTACGGCAGTCGGCAGGATGTTCAGCAGCCTTTCGACCTCTGCGATCGTGGCTTTGGCGAGGGCCTCTGAATTGGTCAGCAAGACTGCCGGTGAGTTGGGACCATGCTCGGCTTGGCCGAGAAGGTCGGTCGCGCATAGCTCGGCGTCGACGCTGTCATCGGCAATGACCAGGGTTTCCGTCGGACCGGCGAAGAGATCGATGCCGACCTGCCCATAGAGCTGGCGCTTGGCTTCCGCCACAAAGGCGTTGCCTGGACCGACCAGCATGGCAACGGACTGGATGCTTTGTGTGCCCAGTGCCATGGCGGCTACGGCCTGCACACCGCCGAGACAGTAGATTTCATCCGCGCCTGCCAGGTGCTGGGCCGCAACGATCGCCGCGGCAGGTCGCCCCTCGTAAGGCGGCGCAGCCGTGAAGATGCGCGGCACGCCGGCAACCTTGGCCGTGATGACCGACATATGGGCCGAGGCCAGCAATGGATATTTTCCGCCTGGCACATAGCAGCCGACGGACTGAACGGGGATGTTCTTGTGCCCAAGAACAACGCCCGGCAGGGTCTCGATCTCGATATCGCGCAACGCTTCGCGCTGATGCTGCGCGAAGTTGCGAACCTGTTCCTGCGCGAAGCGGATGTCGCTCAGGTTCTGTTCGGACAGTTCCGCAAGGCAGGCGCGTATTTCCGCATCGGTAAGGCGAAAATCCTTGCGGTCCCATTTGTCGAAGCGGATCGAAAGCTCGCGCACCGCAACATCGCCACGCGCACGGACATCTGCGATGATGCCCTCTACAGTGGCTCTGACGGTGGCCTGATCGGCTGCCACGGCGCTCGGATCGCGCCCCTCTTTGAGTTTGCGGATCACTTGGTCGCCCCTTCCGTCGTCCTGCCTTCGAAGTAGCTGTCGAGATCGAGCGCCAGTTTGATGATGCTCGAGTAATCCTCGCCGGCATGTCCATTCTGGCAATGGATGGCGAAGAGCTCTGTTGCCAGATTTCCCATCGCTGCCAGGACTTTCGAGCTGTTCGCCAGTTCCTTGGCGAGCCGCATGTCCTTCAACTGGAAATCCGAGCGGAAACCGCCGGCAAAACCGTTGGCAGAGGGCACATTCTCCATCAGGCCCGGGAATGGGTGATAGCGCTCGAGCGCGTAATTGTTGCCCGAGGAGTTGCGCATCACATCGCTGAGGATTGCTGGGTCGAGACCATTGGCGACACCGAGTGCCAGCGCCTCGACAGTTCCCGCCATGCATATTCCGGACAGAATGTTGTTGCAGAGCTTCGCCGTGTGGCCCGCTCCCGAAGCCCCGACATGATAGATGCGCTGTCCCATTGCTTCCAGGAGAGGGCGGGCATGCTCGACATCCGTGGCCTCGCCGCCGACCATGAAAGTCAAAGTGCCGGAATGGGCGCGCGGCGTCCCGCCTGAAACCGGTGCATCGATCATGCGCCGGCCGGCGGCGCGGGCGGCAGCGGCGATTTCCACCGTGACGGTCGATGAAATCGTGCTGCTATCCATCAAGAGCGCACCCTTGCGGGATGCCGCGATGACACCCGACGCTCCAAGATAGGCGTCGCGGACATTGTCTCCGGTCGGAAGCATGGTGATAACCACATCGGCCGATGAAGCCGCCTCGGCGGCGGAGGTGGCACGTTTCACGCCCTGCTTCTCAGCCGCGTCCTGTGCGACCGAAGACGGGTCGAAGCCGATGACTGGAAAGCCGGCTTGGACCAGATTGCGGGTCATTGGTTGACCCATATTGCCAAGACCAAGGAAAGCGACGGTTTTCACTTGAGCATTCTCCCGGTCAGGCAGCCGACGTGTTGACGATGACGGTCTTCGACCAGGTGAAATGCTGGATCATGCTCGCCAGCGAGAGTTCACGCCCCATGCCGCTCATTTTCGTCCCCCCATATTCGATGTTGGCTTCCGCGACGGCAAACTGGTTGACCTGCACGAAGCCGGCGTCGATGCGCGACACGAAGTCGAACGCCGCCGGGAGGTTTTCCGTGAAAATCGTTGCCGCGAGGCCGTAAGGCGTATCGTTGGCCTCCTGCAGCACGGTCTCGAAATCGGTAAAGCGTGAGACAGTCGCGACCGGCCCGAAGATCTCGTCACGGCAAACGGGTGAGCTTGCGGGAACGCCCTCGATCAGCGTCGTCGAGTAGTAGTAACCCTTGTCCAGACCTTCGGGACGCTGGCCGCCGCAAAGGATACGGGCGCCGGGCGTCTGCCGCGCCATTTCGATGTAGCGTTCGACACGATCGAACTGCTTGCGCGATACGATACAGCCCACCTGTGTCGCTTCATCCAGCGGGTTTCCAACCCGAAAAGACGTAATGCCGGCCAGCACGCGCTCGATCACCGCATCATAAATGGCGTCGTGGATATAGATCCGCGTACCGGCGGAACACGACTGGCCCTGACGCTGAAGCCGGAGCCCCTGCAAAATGCCACGGGCCGCGCGATCGATATTGGCATCGGCCAGGACGATGTTCGGATTCTTGCCGCCGAGTTCGGCTGTGACTGGAACGATCTTGTCGGCGGCGTAGTGCATGATCATGGCGCCGACCGCGCTCGATCCGGTGAAGCTGATCTTGCGTACAGCCGGATGTTGGCAAAGCAGGCGACCTGCTTCCTCGCCGAGCCCGGTGATTGCGTTCGCGACGCCGGGTGGCAGAACCGCCTGCAGCAGTTCGAACACCCGAAGCACTGCCAAGGGTGCTTGCTCGGCCGGCTTTAGCACGACGGTGTTGCCCGCGGCGAGTGCCGGGGCGATCTTGCTGGCAAGCTGCATCAGCGGTGCATTCCACGGAATGATCGCGCCAACGACACCAAGCGCCTCGCGTCGCGTATAGAGCAGCCGGCCAGGATCGGGCGGATAGGTCTGGCCGTTGATCTCGCCAGCCAGGCCACCGAAATAACGCAGGATGTCGACCATGGTGCCGGCTTCATTGCGCGATTGGGTTGGAAGTGCGTTACCAGTCTCCAGCGACGAGAGCCGGGCAATGTCTTCACGGAAGCCGTCGAGATGATCGGCTGCCCGCATGAGCAGGGCGCCGCGCTCTCTCGCCGGCGTTGCCGACCAAGACCGGAACGCAAGGGAAGCCGCATCCACCGCAGAATTGACATCCTCTATGCCGCAGCGTGGCGCGGAGCCGATGATCTCTTCGGTGGCGGGGTTCTCGATATCGAATTGCGCGGTTGTGAGCGCTTTTCTCAAGCCGCCGCCGCAGACGATCTGGCCCGAAAGTCGTCTCGCTTCCGTGGTTTGCGCGCCGATGCGCGCTTCAAGGGAGTCTATTGCAAAGGCGTTCATACGAAATGGCTTCTGTCGTTTTTGATTGAGCATACGTATGCACTCTGTTAGACATTTGAAATGAGTTTGTCAAACAGGAGTGAGAAATGTCTGTGACAACAATCGGCCTCGTCGCTGGAGACCCATCCGGTGTCGGTCCGGAACTTTGTGCCAAATTGGTCAATGCAAAAGGGCGCCAGAGTGACCTTCGCGTTGCCGTCTTTTGTGGGAAAGGGAGCTTTCGCGACGGAATGCGAATCGCTGGTCTCGATGCTGAAATCCCGGTCGTCGATAGCGTCTCATCGATTCCGGAGCGTGGCGGCGTGGCGCTGATTTCAGGGCTGGATCGAGACGGCTACAAACCCGGTGTGGCGAGCGCGGAGGGCGGAACTGCCACGCTCGCGGCGCTGGAGAGTGCAGCGGACGCGGCCGGGGCAGGGCAGCTCGATGCGATTGTCTATGGTCCGCTCAACAAACAGGCGATGTGGCTGGCCGGTCACAAGGCGATCGACGAACTGCATTTTTTCTCAAGTCGCCTCGGGGTTACCGGCTTCTGTTGCGAAATGAATAACCAGGGGGCTCTCTGGACGGCCCGCGTAACCTCGCATATCCCGCTTCGCGCCGTGGCCGACAACATCTCCGTGGAGTCCATCATTGCGGCCACGGTGGCCGGCGCCAAGGCGGTCGAATCATCAAGCGGCAAACGTGCGAGAATAGCCGTTGCCGGCCTTAACCCGCATTTGGGAGAAGGCGGCGCAATGGGCACTGAGGAGATCGAGATTATCCTCCCCGCTATCGAAAGGCTAAAGGAGCTTGGATACGATGTCGCCGGCCTCTATCCGGCCGATACCGTCTTTCTGCGTGTGGGGCCGGAGAAGCTCGACTTGATCATCACCATGTTCCACGATCAGGGCCAGATCGCGCTGAAGACACTCGGTTTCGCCAACACCTCGACCGTTCTTGGCGGATTGCCGCTGCCAATCGTTACCGCCTCGCAAGGAACAGCCTACGACATTGTCGGCCAAAATCGCGCCGACCCCGCCGGCCTGACAGCAGCGTTTGATCTCGCGCATCGTCTTGCTATTGCTACGCGCAAGGCAGCATAACAGGCGCAAAAGCTGATTTGCGCAAGGATCCAATGCATGAGACGGTCAACTTCGGTGGATGTCGCGCGGGAGGCTGGCGTATCGCAATCGACAGTGTCTCGCGCACTCGCCGGCGACGGGAGGATTTCAGAGGAGACAAAGAAAAAGATTCGCAAGACGGCGGAGCGCTTGGGCTATACGCCAAATGGGATCGCGCGAAGCCTGCAGACGAAGAAGACGAATATGGTTGGCCTGATCATGGCCGATATCCTCAATCCGTTCTACCCGGCCGTCCTGGAAATCTACACCCAGAAGCTCAACGCCATGGGCAAGCAGCTCCTGTTGCTTTCCGTGCCCAAGGGTTTCGAAGTCGATGACGTGCTGCCATCGATGCTTCAGTACGAGATCGACGGTTTGATCGTCACGTCAGCTGTGTTGTCGTCGCGAATGCGCGACATCCTGCACAACAGGAACACCCGGGTGGTTCTGTTCAACCGCTCCGTCGACGACTTTTCGATCAATTCAGTGTGCTGCGAGAACAGGTCCGCTTCTATGGAAGTTGCCGCCCTTCTTGTTGCCGCAGGGCATAGGCGTATAGCCCTTATAGGGGGCCGCCCTGATACGTCGACCCACCGTGAACGTAGCGCCGGCTTTCAGGATGAATTGCGCCGCCATGGAGTCCAAATCATTGGCGAGCAATTCGGCGAAAACACCTATGGCGGGGGTTACAGGGCAGCGATCAATCTGCTGTCCGGCCCGACTCCCCCGGACGCCATCTTCTGTATCGCCGATGTCATGGCGCTTGGCGCGTTGGATGCCGCGCGCTTCGGGCTTGGGTTGAAAGTTCCGCGCGATGTTTCCATCGTGGGCTTCGATGACATTCCCTCGGCCGCCTGGCCGGCATACGACCTCACCACCTTCCGCCAGCCGATCGAGGCGATGGTGGGGCGGTCGCTCTCCCTGCTGTTTGATCCGGCAGACTTTCCACCAGCGGCTATTCGCATACCCGGCGAACTGATCATTCGCGGCTCTACCAACATTGGTCCTGCAACCGCCTGAACTGATCAACGCCAGGATACTAATTTAGCAAATGCGTGCGCATACGTATTCCCAATTTCAAACAAATGGAGAGAGATTTATGGAGGAAAATCAAGTCGCGCCAAATTTCAGGCTGGACGGAAAACGAGCGCTCATTACGGGAGCTGGGC
>NZ_RZQT01000105.1:0-20247 GCF_003998485.1 Mesorhizobium sp. M7A.F.Ca.CA.001.04.2.1 | reverse complement strand
GGCGCGTCGGCGGTCTCGATCTCGGCTTCGTGCCGGGCGAGGGCGGCAGAAACGTTGCCGGCATGCTGGGCGAAATGGAGCTCTTGTTCCTGCTCGGCGCCGACGAGATCGACATGGCCAAGACCGGCGGCGCCTTCGTCGTCTATATCGGCACGCATGGCGACCAGGGCGCGCACCGCGCCAATGTCATCCTGCCGGCGGCCGCCTACACGGAAAAATCGGCCACCTATGTCAACACCGAAGGGCGTGTGCAGCAGACCAACCGCGCCGGCTTCGCGCCGGGCGAGGCGCGCGAGGACTGGGCGATCCTAAGGGCGCTGTCGGATGTGCTGGGCAAGAAACTGCCGTTCGATTCGCTGCCGCAGCTGCGCGCCAAGCTTTATGGCGAATACCCGCATCTGGCCCGTATCGACCAGGTCGCGGCCGGCAATGCCGAGGATATCGCCGAGGTGGCGAAGCTCGGCGGACGGCTGAACAAGGGCACCTTCACCTCGCCGGTGAAGGATTTCTACCTGACCAACCCGATCGCGCGGGCATCGGCCGTGATGGCGGAATGCTCGGCACTGGCCAAGAGCGGCTTCAAGCAGGCGGCGGAATAAGCATGGACACTTTCTTCTCCTTCTACGTGCTGCCGGCGCTGCTGATCCTGTTGAAGTCAGTCGTGCTGATCGTCGTTCTTTTGATCTTCGTCGCCTACATCCTCTACGCCGACCGCAAGATCTGGGCGGCGGTGCAATTGCGCCGTGGCCCGAACGTCGTCGGCCCCTGGGGCACGCTGCAGGCTTTCGCCGATCTGTTGAAGTTCGTCTTCAAGGAGCCGGTCATCCCGTCCGGCGCCAACAAGGGCGTGTTTCTTTTGGCGCCGCTGGTGTCGGCCGTGCTGGCGATCTCGGCCTGGGCGGTCATCCCGGTCAGCCACGGCTGGGCAATCGCCAACGTCAATGTCGGCATCCTCTATGTCTTCGCCATCTCCTCGCTCGAGGTCTACGGCGTGATCATGGGCGGCTGGGCGTCGAACTCGAAATATCCGTTCCTCGGCGCGCTGCGCTCGGCCGCGCAGATGGTGTCCTACGAAGTCTCGATCGGCTTCGTCATCGTCACCGTTCTGCTCACCGCCGGCTCGCTCAACCTCACCGATATCGTGCTGTCGCAGCATGATGGAATTGGTACGCGGCTTGGCCTGCCCAACACCTTCCTCGACTGGAACTGGCTGGCGCTGTTCCCGATGTTCATCATCTTCTTCATCTCGGCGCTGGCCGAGACGAACCGCCCGCCCTTCGATCTGGTCGAAGCCGAATCGGAACTGGTCGCCGGCCACATGGTCGAATATTCGTCGACCCCGTTCCTTTTGTTCTTCCTCGGCGAGTATGTCGCCATCGTGCTGATGTGCGCGCTGGCCACCATCCTGTTCCTCGGCGGCTGGCTGCCTCCGTTCGACTTCGCGCCGTTCACCTGGGTGCCGGGCGTCATCTGGTTCGTGCTGAAAGTCTGCTTCGTGTTCTTCGGCATCTCCATGGTGAAGGCCTTCGTGCCGCGCTACCGCTACGACCAATTGATGCGGCTTGGCTGGAAAGTGTTCCTGCCGATCTCGCTGTTCATGGTGGTCGCCACCGCGGCCTTCCTCAAGATCACGGGGTTTGCGTGATGTCCGCTCTTTCCCAAGCCGCCAAATCGCTGCTGCTGCAGGATTTCGTCAGCGCCTTCTTCCTGTCGATGCGCCAGTTCTTCGCGCCGAAGGAGACGATCAACTATCCGCACGAGAAGGGGCCAACCAGCCCGCGCTTCCGCGGCGAGCATGCGTTGCGCCGCTATCCCAATGGCGAGGAACGCTGCATCGCCTGCAAATTGTGCGAGGCGATCTGCCCGGCGCAGGCCATCACCATCGAGGCCGGCCCGCGCCGCAACGACGGCACCCGCCGCACGGTGCGCTACGACATCGACATGGTGAAGTGCATCTATTGCGGCTTCTGCCAGGAAGCCTGCCCGGTCGACGCCATTGTCGAGGGGCCGAATTTCGAGTTCGCGACGGAGACGCGCGAGGAACTCTACTACGACAAGGACAGACTGTTGGCGAATGGCGACCGGTGGGAGCGCGAGCTGGCGCGCAACATCTCGCTGGACTCGCCCTACCGCTGATATTTGACGCATGGACGGGGCGAGGGGCCTCGTCTAAGGACACAACGAAACTTGCGGCCTGAGGCGGCAAACATCGAAACAGGACGGTTGTCCTGTTTGTACAGGAACCCGGGGGATCCCCAATGTTGAGTGGACTAGAGGCGGCCTTTTTCTACCTCTTCGCCTTTGTCGCGGTGGCATCGGCGTTCATGGTCATTTCGTCGCGCAACCCCGTGCATTCGGTGCTGTTCCTGATCCTGACCTTCTTCAACGCCGCCGGCCTGTTCATGCTGACCGGCGCCGAGTTCCTGGCGATGATCCTGCTCGTCGTCTATGTCGGCGCGGTGATGGTTCTGTTCCTGTTCGTCGTCATGATGCTCGACGTCGATTTCGCCGAACTGAAGAGCGGCGCCCTGCAATATGCGCCGATCGGCGCGCTGGTCGGGCTGATCCTGGCGGCGGAGCTGATCGTGGTTCTCGGCGGCTACACCTTCGCGCCGCAGCTCGCTTCGACGGTCTCCAAGCCCATTCCGGATCTTGCCACGCGGACCAATACCGCCGCGCTCGGCGACATCCTCTATACGGACTACCTCTACTACTTCCAGATTTCGGGCCTCGTGCTGCTGGTCGCCATGATCGGCGCCATCGTGCTGACGCTGCGCCACAAGCCAGGCGTCAAGCGGCAGTCGATCGCAGCCCAGGTCGGCCGCACACCGGCGACCGGCATGGAAATCCGCAAGGTCAAGACAGGCGAGGGACTCTGAGATGGTTGTCGGCATCGCACATTATCTGACCGTATCGGCTGTTCTGTTCACGCTCGGCGTGTTCGGCATCTTCCTGAACCGCAAGAACGTCATCGTCATCCTGATGTCGGTCGAGCTGATCCTGCTGGCGGTCAACATCAATTTCGTCGCCTTTTCGGCAGCACTCGGCGATCTGGTCGGCCAGGTGTTCGCGCTGTTCGTGCTGACGGTCGCGGCGGCCGAAGCCGCCATCGGACTTGCCATTCTCGTCGTCTTCTTCCGCAACCGCGGCTCGATCGCGGTCGAAGACGTGAACATGATGAAGGGTTGACGGAACCACCATGTATCAGGCCATCGTCTTCCTTCCCCTGCTCGGCTTCCTGATCGTCGGCCTGTTCGGCACGTCGCTCGGCGCCAAGGCGTCCGAATACATCACCTCGGGTTTCCTGGTGGTCGCGGCCGTGCTGTCGTGGGTCGCGTTCTTCACCGTCGGTTTCGGCCATGGCGAGGTGTTCACCGTGCCCGTGCTGCGCTGGATACAGTCGGGTGGGCTGGAAGCGTCCTGGGCGCTGCGGATCGACACGCTGACGGTGGTCATGCTGGTGGTGGTCAACACCGTGTCGGCGCTGGTCCACATCTATTCGATCGGCTACATGCACCACGATCCGAACCGGCCGCGCTTCTTCGCCTATCTGTCGCTGTTCACCTTCGCCATGCTGATGCTGGTGACGGCGGACAACCTCGTGCAGATGTTCTTCGGCTGGGAAGGGGTGGGGCTGGCGTCCTATCTGCTGATCGGCTTCTGGTACAAGAAGCCGTCGGCCAATGCCGCGGCAATCAAGGCCTTTGTCGTCAACCGTGTCGGCGATTTCGGCTTCGCACTCGGCATCTTCGGCGTGTTCGTGCTGTTCGGCTCGGTCAATCTGGGCACCATCTTCGCCAATGCGGCGACGTTCATCCCCGCTGAAGGCGCGCCGCAGGGTGCCGCGGTGCTGACTTTCCTTGGCCATGCGCTGGACAAGCAGGCGGCCATGACGATCGTCTGCCTGCTCCTGTTCATGGGCGCCATGGGCAAGTCGGCGCAAGTGCCGCTGCACACCTGGCTGCCGGACGCCATGGAAGGCCCGACGCCGGTTTCGGCCCTGATCCATGCCGCCACCATGGTGACGGCGGGCGTGTTCATGCTGGCGCGGTTGTCGCCGCTGTTCGAACTGTCGCATTCGGCGCTGACTGTCGTGACCTTCATCGGTGCCTTCACGGCCTTCTTCGCGGCCACCGTCGGTCTGGTCCAGAACGACATCAAGCGCGTCATCGCCTATTCGACCTGCTCGCAGCTCGGCTACATGTTCGTGGCGCTCGGCGTCGGCGCCTATGGCGCGGCGATCTTCCACCTGTTCACGCATGCCTTCTTCAAGGCGCTGCTGTTCCTCGGCTCGGGCTCGGTCATCCATGCCGTGTCCGACGAGCAGGACATGCGCAAGATGGGCGGCCTCAGGAAACTGATCCCGACCACCTACTGGATGATGGTGATCGGCACGCTGGCGCTGACCGGCGTCGGCATTCCGGTGACGGTCATCGGCACCGCCGGCTTCTTCTCCAAGGACGCCATCATCGAGAGCGCCTTTGCCGGCCACAATTCGGTTGCCGGCATGGCCTTCGTGCTTTTGGTCATCGCCGCCTGCTTCACCTCCTTCTACTCCTGGCGGCTGATCTTCATGACCTTCCACGGCAAGCCGCGGGCGAGCCATGAGGTGATGCACCATGTCCATGAATCGCCGCCGGTGATGCTGGTGCCGCTGTTCATCCTGGCTGCGGGCGCGCTGTTTGCCGGCGTCATCTTCCACAACGCCTTCATCGGCGAGGGCTATGCCGAGTTCTGGAAGGCATCGCTGTTCACACTGCCTGACAATCACATCCTGCACGACATCCACGAATTGCCGCTGTGGGTCGAGCTGTCGCCCTTCATCGCCATGCTGATCGGCTTCGCGCTGGCCTGGAAATTCTACATCCGCTCGCCGGAAATGCCGGTCAACCTGGCCGCGCAGCATCGCGGGCTCTACGCCTTCCTGCTCAACAAGTGGTATTTCGACGAGCTCTACGACTTCCTGTTCGTGCGGCCCGCCAAGCGCCTCGGCCACTTCCTGTGGAAGACCGGCGACGGCACCGTCATCGACGGCCTCGGCCCCGACGGTATTTCGGCGCGCGTCGTCGATGTCACCAACCGCGTCGTCAAGCTGCAGACCGGCTATCTCTACCACTACGCCTTCGCCATGCTGATCGGCGTTGCCGCACTCGTCACCTGGATGATGCTCTGATGACCGCCTGGCCAATCCTCTCGCTGGTCACCTTCCTGCCGCTGGTTGGTGTGCTGCTTATCCTGTTCATCAATGACGACAGCGAAAATGCACGCCGCAACATCCGCGCCATCGCGCTGTTGACGACGACTTTCACGTTCATCATCTCGCTGTTCATCTGGACCGGATTCGACAATTCGCAGTCCGGCTTCCAGTTCGTCGAGAAGGTCGCCTGGCTCGATTCCGGCATTTCCTACCATATGGGCGTCGACGGCATCTCGATGCTGTTCGTCATCCTGACGACCTTCCTGATGCCGCTCTGCATCCTGGCCTCGTGGGAATCGATCGAGAAGCGCGTCAAGGCCTACATGATTGCCTTCCTGCTGCTCGAAACGCTGATGATCGGCGTGTTCTGCGCGCTGGACATCGTGCTGTTCTACGTCTTCTTCGAAGCCGGCCTGATCCCGATGTTCATCATCATCGGCGTCTGGGGCGGCAAGCGGCGCGTCTACGCCTCGTTCAAGTTCTTCCTCTACACGCTCGCCGGTTCGGTGCTGATGCTGCTCGCCATCATGGCGATGTTCTTCCAGTCCGGCACAACCGACATCCCGACGCTGCTGACCCACAATTTCCCGGCCAACATGCAGACCTGGCTATGGCTTGCCTTCTTCGCCTCCTTCGCGGTGAAGATGCCGATGTGGCCGGTGCACACCTGGCTGCCCGACGCGCACGTCGAGGCGCCGACGGCGGGCTCCGTCATCCTGGCCGGCATCCTGTTGAAAATGGGCGGGTACGGCTTCCTGCGCTTCTCCTTGCCGATGTTCCCGCTGGCGTCGGAAATGTTCGCGCCGCTGGTCTTCGCGCTGTCCGTCGTCGCCATCATCTACACCTCGCTGGTGGCGCTGATGCAGGAGGACATGAAGAAGCTGATCGCCTATTCGTCGGTTGCCCATATGGGCTTCGTCACCATGGGCATCTTCGCCATGAACCAGGAAGGCGTGCAGGGCGCGATCTTCCAGATGCTCAGCCACGGCCTCGTCTCCGGCGCGCTGTTCCTGTGCGTCGGCGTCATCTACGACCGCATGCACACACGTGAGATCGCGGCCTATGGCGGGCTGGTCAACAACATGCCGAAATACGCCACGGTGTTCCTGATCTTCACCATGGCCAATGTCGGTCTGCCCGGTACCAGCGGCTTCGTCGGCGAGTTCCTGACCATGCTCGGCGTGTTCCGGGTCAACACATGGGTGGCGTTCTTCGCCGCCACCGGCGTCATCCTGTCGGCCGCCTACGCGCTCTGGCTCTACCGCCGGGTGATCTTCGGCGCACTGACCAAGGAGAGCCTTAAGGGACTGCTCGACCTGTCGCCGCGCGAGAAGGTGATCATCTACCCGCTGGTCGTGCTGGTCATCTTCTTCGGCGTCTATCCCGCCCCGGTCTTCGACGCGACGGCCCAATCGGTCAAGTCGCTCGTCACCAATGTCACTGCATCCATCGGCGCCGCGCAGACCGCGGCGGCGAACTGACCAGAGGTTTTGCGAACCATGACGCCGGACCTTCTCTCCAGCCTGTCGCTCTCGACGCCAGAGCTGATCCTTGCCGTCGGCGCGCTGGCGCTGCTGATGGTCGGAGCCTATTCGCGCGCCAACACGGCCAACACGGTAACCGGCCTCGCGGTTGCCGTGCTGGCGATCGCGGGCGCCTGGCTGATCTTCCGAACCGGGCAGGGCAGCGCTTATGGCAATGCCTTCATCCAGGATTCCTTCGGCCGCTTCATGAAGGTGCTGGCACTGGTCGGCTCGGCGGTGACGCTGGTGATGTCGATGCGCTTCGCCAAGGCGGAGCGCTTCGACAAGTTCGAATATCCGGTGCTGATCCTGCTGTGCACGCTCGGCATGATGCTGATGATCTCGGCCAACAGCATGATCGGCCTCTATCTCGGCCTCGAGCTGCAGTCGCTGGCGATCTATGTGCTGTGCGCGATCAACCGCGACAATCTGCGCTCGACCGAAGCGGGCCTCAAATATTTCGTTCTCGGTGCGCTGTCATCGGGCATGCTGCTCTATGGCATCAGCCTGGTCTACGGCTACACCGGCAACACCGGCTTCCAGGAAATCGCCACGGCACTCGGCAGCGGCGAGCGCCAGCTTGGCCTCGTTTTCGGCCTCGTCTTCGTGCTGGCCGGCCTTGCCTTCAAGATTTCCGCGGTGCCGTTCCACATGTGGACGCCTGACGTCTATGAGGGCGCGCCGACTCCGGTGACGGCCTTCCTGGCGGCGGCGCCGAAAATGGCGGCGATGGCACTGATCGTGCGCGTCACCATGGGCGCGTTCAAGCCGATCGCCGCCGACTGGCAGCAGATCATCGTCTTCATCTCGATCGCCTCGATGGCACTCGGCTCCTTCGCCGCAATCGGGCAGACCAACATCAAGCGCCTGATGGCCTATTCCTCGATTGGCCATATGGGTTACGCGCTGGTCGGCCTTGCCGCCAACAGCCAGGCCGGCGTGCGCGGCGTTGCCATCTACATGCTGATCTATCTGGTGATGACGCTCGGCACCTTCGCCTTCATCCTCGCCATGCGGCGCAAGGAAGGCAATGTCGAGCAGATCAGCGACCTGGCCGGCCTGTCGTCGACCAATCCGGTCATGGCGACGATCCTGACCATCCTGATGTTCTCACTCGCCGGCATTCCACCGCTCGCCGGCTTCTGGGGGAAATGGTACGTCTTCCTCGCCGCCATCAACGCCAATCTCTACGCGCTGGCGATCATCGGCGTGCTGGCCTCGGTGGTGGGCGCCTATTACTATTTGCGCATCATCAAGATCATGTGGTTCGACGAACCGGTCGGCGGCTTCGTGCCGATGGCGACGGAATTGCGTGTCGTGCTCGGCGTCTCCGGCGCCTTCGTGCTGTTCTACGTGTTGATCGGTGGGCCGATCGGCACCTATGCCGAAGCCGCCGCCAAGACGTTTTTCTAGACGGCATGGCATTTCGGCTGGCTCCAACCTCGGCGTCGGAAGGGTTCCGGCTCGAGGCGCATGAGAGCGTCGGCTCCACCAATGCGCTGGCACTGGACCACGCAAGGGCAGGCGACTCCGGCAAATTGTGGGTCGTTTCCAAGAAGCAGGAAAGCGGGCGTGGCCGGCGCGGCCGCGTCTGGGCGACCCCGGAAGGCAATCTGGCGGCGACGCTGCTCGTCATCACCAAGGCAGAGCTTCGCCTTGCCGCGACATTGGGCTTCGTCGCAGGACTGGCACTGGCCGATGCACTCGATGCCGTGGTGCCGAAGGGCCGGATCGCCATTGGCCTCGACGGTGGCAGCGAAGGAAAAAACCGTTTCGAGCTGAAATGGCCGAACGACGTGCTTGCCTCCGGCGCCAAGCTGGCCGGCATCCTGCTGGAATCGGCAATCCTCGAGGGCGGCCGTTTCGGAGTGGCGGTCGGCATCGGCGTCAATGTGGTGGCATACCCTGAGGATTTGCCGTATCCCGCAACTTCCTTGCGCGCGCTGGGCGCGGCATGCGATGCGGAAACACTGTTCCTGGCGCTGTCGGATGCCTGGAGCGAGAATGCCCGATTGTGGGATGAGGGGCGCGGACTTGCCGCCGTCAGGCGACGGTGGCTCGATCGTGCCGCGGGGCTCGGCGGCGAGGTTGCCGTCAGAATTGACGGTAATGTGGTGCGCGGGGTGTTTGAGACCATTGACGAGGACTGCCGTTTCGTGATCCGCGACGATGAAGGTTCGGTTCGGACGATCGCCGCCGGCGATGTGCATTTCGGCGCGGTCGCTTCGGCCAGGGCATAGGCCGTTCATGAACGGTTCTAACTGTTTGTTTTTGCGCAACTCCGGTGGGAAAACCGTTACACACTTTTCCCGGAATTGCTTTTGAGCTTGGCCTGAGGGCCAGGAAGGGAAAAATCATGGCGAAAGCGGAAAACGCCGAACTCGTCTTCGTGCCGCTCGGCGGCGTCGGCGAGATCGGCATGAACTTCGCTCTTTACGGCTACGGGCCGCCCAGCGCGCGCGAATGGATCGTCATCGATGTCGGAGTGACCTTCCCCGATGCCAGCCTGCCGGGCGTCGACCTGGTGCTGCCCGACACACGCTTCATCGAGGAGAACCTCGCCAATCTGCGCGGCATCATCATCACGCATGCGCATGAAGACCATTACGGCGCGCTGCTCGACACATGGCCGAAGCTGAAGGCGCCGGTCTGGATGACGCCGTTCAGCGCCGGCCTGCTGGAAGCCAAGCGGCAAGGCGAGCAGGGCGCACCGAAAATACCGGTCACGATCTACCGGGCGGGCGAGAAATTCACCGTCGGCCCCTTCGAGATCGAAGCCATTCCGGTCGCGCACTCGATTCCCGAGCCGATGTCGCTGGCGATCACCTCGCCGGCAGGCACCGTCATCCATACCGGTGACTGGAAGATCGATCCGGAGCCGACGATCGGGCCGAAGACCGACGAGGCGCGTTTCCGCGCCTATGGCGACAAGGGCGTTCTGGCGCTGATCTGCGATTCGACCAATGCGCTGCGCGAAGGCGAGTCGCCTTCGGAAGTGGCTGTGGGCGAGGGCCTCAAGGGCGTCATCCAGGCTGCCAAGGGCCGTGTCGCCGTCACTACGTTCTCCTCCAATGTCGGACGCATCGTCTCGATCGCCAAAGCGGCGCGCGATGCCGGACGCCAGTGCCTGGTGCTTGGCCGTTCGCTGAAGCGGGTCATCGATGTGGCCGGCGAACTCGGCTACATGGACGGTCTGCCGGAGTTCATCGCCGAGGAGGATTTTGGTTTCATCCCGCGCGAAAACCTGGTCATCATCTGCACGGGCAGCCAGGGCGAGCCGCTGGCCGCACTGGCCAAGCTGTCGCGCGAAGAGATGAAGTCGGTGTCGCTGACGGCAGGCGACACGGTGGTGTTTTCCTCGCGTACGATTCCCGGCAACGAGAAGGCGATCCTCGAGATCAAGAACCGTCTCATCGACCTCGGCGTCAAGATCATCGAGGACGGCGATGCGCTGGTGCATGTCTCCGGCCATCCGCGGCGCAGCGAATTGCGCAAGATGTATGAATGGGTGCGCCCGCAGATCGGCGTTCCCGTGCATGGCGAGGCGGCACATCTGGTGGCGCAGGGCTCGCTGATGTCGACATCGGGCATCGGCCAGGTGGCGCAGGTGCGCGACGGCGACATGCTCAGGCTTGCTCCCGGCCCAGCCACCATCATGGATCAGGTGCCGTTCGGCCGTATCTACAAGGATGGCAGACTGATCGGCACCGATCAGGCGATGGGCATCCGCGACCGGCGCAAATTGTCCTTTGCCGGCCACGTGGCGGTCAATGTCGTGTTGGACGACAAATATGAGCTTGCCGGCGACCCCGATTTGGTCGCCATCGGCGTCGCCGAGGCCGATGGCCGTGGCGAGTCGCTGGAAGATCTGATGATCGATGCGGCAATCGGCGCGGTGGACTCGATCCCCCGTCAGCGCCGAAAAGACCTCGACCTGGTGCAGGAAGCAGTGCGGCGCGCCGTGCGCGGCGCCGCCAACGAAGCCTGGGGCAAGAAGCCGCTGGTGACGGTGTTCGTCACTCGCTGAGGGGAGTAGGGCAGTAAGGGAGTAGGGCAGTAGGGATTTCGATACGAGGCAGGTCAGCTTTTCCCCTATTGCCATACTGCCCTATTGCCATACTGCCCTGGGGAAAACCTATGCTCGGACGTCTGAACCATGTCGCGCTTGCCGTGCCGGATCTGGCTGCTGCCGTAGCGGCCTACCGCAACACGCTCGGCGCGGAGGTGACGGCGCCGCAGGCACTGCCGGAGCACGGGGTGACGGTGGTGTTCGTCAATGTCGGCAACACCAAGGTCGAACTTCTGGAGCCTTTGGGCGAGGGATCGCCGATCGCCGCCTTCCTGGAGAAGAACCCCTCCGGCGGCATGCATCACCTTTGCTATGAGGTCGACGACATCCTGGCCGCGCGCGATCAGCTCAAGGCCGCCGGCGCCCGCGTGCTGGGCGACGGCAACCCGAGGATCGGCGCGCACGGCAAGCCGGTGCTGTTCCTGCATCCGAAGGATTTCTTCGGCACGCTGATCGAACTGGAGCAATCATGAGCTGGGTTTCGTTCACCGCCCTGTTTTTCGCGACCTGGTGGGTGGTGCTGTTCGCCGTGCTGCCGTTCAGCGTGAGGACGCAGGACGACGATCACGACGTGACGCTGGGCACGGTTCCGAGCGCGCCGCGTGGGCCTCACATGCTGCGCGCCGTGATCCGCACCACCATCGCCACCGCGATCCTGATGGGCATTTTCTATGGCCTGACGCATGGGCTGGGATACAGCCTCAACGACATCCCGCACATCGTGCCGGAATTCAGCCAGACGCCGGCTAAATAGACTGTCCAGCGACGGCGTTTTCATATGTCGGAACCGGGCGGGTTTCGGCGGGGAACGTCGTGCCGTTTTGCGGCCTGACGAGCGCTGACGCTGGGTAAGGTGGTTTGGCAACGCGTTGCGCTAAGCAGATGATTGCACAAAAAAAATGCAAGGCACGAGGCCTTGCAATTTAAACGCGTCCGATCTGTTTCCGGTTTCCGGCGGCAGCGAGTAACCGCGCCTAGATCGCATCCTCCCAAGACTTTGACCGCGTAGGAGAGCAGATTTTTTTCTGCCCTCTCGGTTATCGAGGTACATTAGCCTAAGGCGAATGAAAATGTCACGAAGAATTTTGCCTTGAAACGGGCATTCTCGTGCTGCACTGCACAATAGTGTGGCAGGCGTTGCTTGGCGAACGATCACCAAGACGCGCACAGTGACCGGGAGGCCTTGCAGCGCCGTGGGTCTTCTGGACGGGCGAACGGCGGTGCGACGCTTCTGATCCCGGCTACCCATGTTTTTTGGAAATCGATTCCGCTTTTCGGGCCGAAGCGTCCGGGTTCCCATTCCGCCTTGAAATGGCTATGAAGCCGGGTCAAGCAAGCCAAAGTCGCGCCGATTCTGACGCGGCCCTCCTCACTCACGGACCTGTCCATGCGTTTGTCGCGCTATTTCCTGCCGATCCTCAAAGAAAATCCGCGCGAGGCCGAGATCGTCTCGCACCGGCTGATGCTGCGCGCCGGCATGATCCGCCAGCAGGGGCAGGGCAGTTTCTCGTGGCTGCCGCTCGGCAAGCGGGTGCTGGACAAGGTCTGCCGCATCATCCGCGAGGAGCAGGATCGCGCCGGTGCGCTGGAAATCCTGATGCCGACCATCCAGTCGGCCGATCTGTGGCGCGAAAGCGGCCGCTATGACGACTACGGCAAGGAGATGCTGCGCATCAAGGACCGGCAGGACCGCGACATGCTCTACGGCCCGACCAATGAGGAAGTGGTCACCGAGATCGTCCGCGCCTATGTGAAGTCCTACAAGGACCTGCCGCTCAATCTCTACCACATCCAGTGGAAGTTCCGCGACGAAGTGCGGCCGCGCTTCGGCGTCATGCGGTCGCGCGAGTTCCTGATGAAGGACGCCTATTCCTTCGATCTCGACTTCGAAGGCGCCAGGGCGGCCTACAACAGGATGTTCGTGTCCTATCTCCGGACTTTTACGCGCATGGGGCTGCAAGCAATACCGATGCGGGCCGACACCGGGCCGATCGGCGGCGATCTCAGCCATGAATTCATCATCCTGGCCGACACCGGCGAGAGCCAGGTCTACTGCCACCGCGACTATCTTGCGCTCGATGTGCCCGGCGCCAACACCGATTTTGCCAACGACGCCGAGATCGCCGACATCGTCAAGACATGGACGACGCCCTACGCCGCCACCGACGAGATGCATGACGAGGCGGCGTGGGAGAAGATCGGCGAGAGCGACAAGGTTTCGGCGCGCGGCATCGAGGTCGGCCACATCTTCCATTTCGGCGACAAATATTCCAAGCCCATGGGCGCCAAGGTGACCGGACCCGACGGCAAGGATCATTTCGTCTCCGGCGGCTCCTACGGCATCGGTCCGTCGCGGCTGGTCGCGGCGATCATCGAAGCCAGCCATGACGATAACGGCATCATCTGGCCGGAGGCGGTGGCGCCGTTCGACATCGGACTGATCAACATGAAGGCGGGCGACGCCGAGTGCGACGGCGTCTGCGACGAACTGCATGCCGCTTTCGTCGCCGCCGGCAAGGACGTGCTCTACGACGACACCGACCAGCGGCCCGGCGGCAAGTTCGCCACCGCCGACCTGATAGGCCTTCCCTGGCAAGTGATCGTCGGACCGCGCGGTGTCGCCGCCGGCGAGATCGAGATCAAGAACCGCAAGACCGGCGAGCGCGAGACGCTGCCTATCGCGGACGCGAAGAAGCGCTTCGGTGTCGCCGCATGAGCGAGGCGGTGGCGGCAAGATCGGTCGGCGCCGGACCCTTTTCCATCTTCGAGCGCATGGTCGCCTGGCGCTATCTGCGTTCGCGGCGCAAGGAGACGGTGATCTCGGTGATCGCCTCGATCTCGTTCCTCGGCATCATGCTGGGCGTCGCCACGCTGATCGTGGTCATGGCGGTGATGAACGGTTTCAGGGCGGAGCTTTTGACGCGCATCCTCGGCGTCAACGGTCACCTGATCGTGCAGCCGCTCGATTCGCCGCTGGAGGACTATGCGCAGGTCGCCAGCCGCATCAACGGTGTAGCAGGCGTTAAATACGCCATCCCGCTGATCGATGGCCAGGTGCTTGCGCAAGGCAATGTCGGCGGCGGAACCGGAGCGCTGGTTCGCGGCATACGCGGCGAGGATCTGAGCAAGATCGCCATCGTTGCCAGCAACATCAAGCAGGGTTCGATCGCCGATTTCGATTCTGGCGAGGGCGTTGCCATCGGCAAGCGCATGGCTGAGAATCTCGGCCTGACGCTTGGCGATACCATCACCTTGATTTCGCCCGACGGCGACGTGACGCCGATCGGCACCACGCCGCGCATGAAGGGCTACAAGATCGCGGCGATCTTCGAAGTCGGCATGTCCGAATATGACACGTCCATCGTCTACATGCCGTTTTCCGAAGCGCAGCTTTATTTCAACATGGACGGGCGGGCGCAAACGATCGAGATTTATGTCGACAATCCAGACGATGTCGATGCGCTGAAACCGAAAGTGGAGGCGGCGGCGCAGCGGCCGATCGACATGGTCGATTGGCGCCAGCGCAACGAGACCTTCTTCTCCGCGCTGCAGGTAGAACGCAACGTCATGTTCATGATCTTGACGCTGATCGTGCTGGTGGCGGCGCTGAACATCATCTCCGGCCTGATCATGCTGGTGAAGGACAAGGGCCACGACATCGCCATCCTGCGCACCATGGGGGCGTCGCGCGGCGCCATCCTGCGCATCTTCCTGATGACGGGTGCGGCGATCGGCGTGACCGGCACGCTTGCCGGTGTGCTGCTCGGCGTACTGATCTGCACCAACATCGAATCGATCCGCCAGTTCTTCTCGTGGATGACCGGTAAGGTGCTGTTCAATCCTGAACTCTATTTCCTCAGCCAGTTGCCGGCGAAGATGGATCCGCGCGAGACGACCTATGTCGTCCTGATGGCGCTCGGCCTGTCCTTCCTGGCAACGGTGTTTCCGGCATGGCGCGCCGCGCGTCTCGATCCGGTCGAAGCCTTGAGGTACGAATAGTGGCCGAGGTCATTATCGAGCTGAAGAGCGTCGAGCGGCACTACGTCCAGGGACCGCGAAAGCTCACCATTCTCAATGGTGCGGACTTCTCGCTGAAGCGCGGCGAGATGGTGGCGCTGGTGGCGCCGTCTGGCACCGGCAAATCGACGCTGCTGCACACCGCCGGCCTGCTGGAGCGTCCCGACGCCGGCGACGTCATCCTGGCCGGCCGCGCCTGCGGGCGGCTGTCCGACGACGAGCGCACGGCGATCCGCCGCAACGATGTCGGCTTCGTCTACCAGTTCCATCATCTGCTGCCGGAATTCTCGGCGCTGGAAAACATCATGATGCCGCAGCTCATCAAGGGGCTCAGCCGCAAGGACGCGGCCGAGCGCGCGGCGCAGCTGCTCGATTACATGCAGATCGGCAAACGCGCGGCGCACCGGCCGTCCGAGCTCTCCGGCGGCGAACAGCAGCGCGTCGCCATTGCGCGTGCGGTCGTCAATGCGCCGCTGGTACTGCTGGCGGACGAGCCGACCGGCAATCTCGACCCGGTCACCGCGTCCTATGTGTTCGAGGCGCTGGCGGCGCTGGTCAAGCAATCGGGCCTCGCGGCGCTGATCGCCACCCACAATCACGAGCTGGCATCGCGCATGGACCGACGCGTCACCTTGGCCGACGGCAAAGTGGTGCCGCTCTAGGGCACGGCGATACTGGGGGGAGGCCGGCCTGCGAAAGGCGGCTTCCTGCGCTTCCCGTTCTACCCCGTCGCGGTAGAACGGTGCTCACGTACCCAAAAGTACGCTCCGCTCCGGTTCTCGAAATCCACCATTCTCGGCTCGGCCTGACCCCAGTCTCGTCGTGCCCTGGTCGGCGCTGGGCAACCGTCGTTCGCCCGTCAACCTTTTCTTAACCCTGCCGATTTGATCGCCCGGAAATTCGGACACGGCCGGATTGTGTCCGTTGACTTTGAAACAAAATTAGAACAAAATACGAACATATCAACAACAGGAGAGAGTTATGACCGATCTGGTTCAGGATGTCATCTCACTGGTTTGCATGAGCACCTTTCTCGTCTCCATGGCAATCTGGATTGGAGCCATGTGATTTGGCGGCGTTCGCCGCCGTGGGTCCCATGCGGTCGAAGACCGCTCCGCCGTTAAGCTTTTCTTGCCGCAGCGACGTTAGAGTGCCCCGGCAAGACAGGGAGCAACGTCCAGGTGTCGCCCATCGTCACGGCCATTCTGGTGGCCAGCAATCTCGGGCTGATCTTTCTGTTGATGACGGTGCCGCTTGGTTTGCGCACGGTCCGGCTGACCCGTCTGGTGGCGATGGATCGGCAGCGCCTCTGGCAGGCGCTGTGGCCGCTCGGCAGCGATGCCGGCTGGTCCGGTGAGATCCTGTCCGCCGAGGCCCCGGACGGCGAGGGCGTGGCCCGCATCACGCTGTCCTGGGAAGGTCGCGACGGCAAGCCGATCGAACGCAAGTCGCGGTTTGAAGACGTCGTCGAAGGCAGCCGCTTCTCGATGCGTGTCATCGAGGATACGGCACTCGACGCTTCGTTCTGGAAGGATTTTCGCGAAACCGCCGAACTCGTTTCGGAAGGCAACAGCACGCGGGTGACGCTCAGCCAGACCGATCGCTATCGTGGCGTTGCCTTCCTGGTGTTCCGCTATTTCGCCCTGCGCCGCGAACTCTCCAAGCTGCAGCGCTGGGCGCGGACCGGAAAGTATCGCAAGGGCGGCTGGTTCGAGCATCCGCTCAGCCAGGTCGGCTTTGCCGGGCTTTCGGCGCTGATCCTGTGGCCATTCTTCGGCCTTCACTTCGGCGGTTTGGCACTGGCCGCGATCCTCACATCGGTGGTCGCCCTGCATGAGCTTGGCCATATGGCAGCGTTCCGGCTGATGGGCCACAACCGTGCACGGATGATCTTCATTCCGCTGCTCGGCGGCATCGCCATTGGCGGGCGGCCCTATGACAGCCGTTTCGAAGTGGCTTTCGTGGCATTGATGGGCGCCGGCTTTTCGGCCTTCCTGGTGCCGATCGCCATCGCCGCAAGCACCTTTGCCGGCGCGGAAGGTCACCGGCTGGCGGCGGCCCTGCTGGCGACCCTGGCGGGCTTCGCCGCACTGTTCAACATCGCCAATCTGGTGCCGGTGTGGAAGTTCGACGGCGGCCAGGTGCTGCGCCAGATCTGTCCGGGACCGGTCGCGCTGGCGCTGGCTTCCTTCTTCCTGCTCTCGGCTTTCCTGGCCGTGGGTTGGCAGGCCGGCTTTTCCGCCACCTTCCTGCTCGCGACGGGAGCGGTGTTTTCGCTCCTCAGCCTGCTGACGATGAGCAGTGGGGTGAAGCCGCGTCACGAGCTGAAGCCGATCCGCACCATCGACCGGCTGGCCATGGCGGCGGCGTTGCTGGCGGTGTTCGCCATCCATGGCTATGGCGTGTTGTGGGCCTCTGCCCAACTGATTTGAGCCGTACCGGATCCGGAAGATCAGCCGGCTTTGCGCTCGGCTTCGACAGGCAACGCCGTGGCGGGACCGAACACATCCTCGAAGGCGGATTTCAACGCCAGATCAAGATCGGCCATGGTCAGGGGAAGGCCTAGGTCGACGAGGCTGGTGATGCCGTGGTCCTGCACGCCGCAAGGCACGATGCCGCTGAAATGGTCGAGATCGGGCTCGACATTGATGGCGATGCCGTGAAAACTCACCCAGCGCCGCAGCCGGATGCCTATGGCCGCGATCTTGTCCTCCGCCGGCGAGCCGTCCGGCAGAGCAGGGCGATCCGGCCGCACGACCCAGACGCCGACCCGGTCCTCGCGGCGCTCGCCCCGCACATTGAAAGCGGCAAGCGTGCCGATGATCCACTGTTCGAGCGCCGCGACGAAGGCGCGGACATCCTCGCGCCGCCGCTTCAGGTCGAGCATGACGTAAGCGACCCGCTGGCCTGGCCCATGATAGGTGTATTCGCCGCCGCGTCCGGCCGCGAAGACCGGGAAGCGGCTGGCGTCGATCAGATCCTCGCCACGGGCGCTGGTGCCGGCCGTGTAGAGCGGCGGGTGTTCGACCAACCAGACCATTTCGCCGGCAGCGCCGCTGCGGATCGCCTCGGCGCGCGCCTCCATGAAGGCAAGTGCCTCGGGATAGGCGGTAAGGCCGGGCTCGATCAGCCATTCGACCGGTGCCGAGCCGGGAAGCGGCAGGAACGACGTGGCGATCTGGCTGCGTTCGGTCATGGCGTATCGTCTTTTCGTTTGTCCATGGGGCGCCCAAAAACGCCTCGCACCTTTGGGCGACATCAACTTGCCTTCCATATGGCTATATCAGGCGCAAACGTCCAGTTCCGGCGCTGCGTTCGGGCCCTGTGGAGCATTATGCCAATCGCCTGACATTATTGCTTGCCGTGCACTTGTTTCACCGGAAACGATTTGCTACACGCCGCGAGCCGGTCGGTTCCGGCTCTACCACGTGCGGTCGTGGCGGAATTGGTAGACGCGCAGCGTTGAGGTCGCTGTGGGGCAACCCGTGGAAGTTCGAGTCTTCTCGACCGCACCATTTCTCTTTCTTCAATCCGATTTGTGCCGGTCTCGCCCGCTGCGGGCCGGACGCATTTCGTTGATATTCCCGCACTTTACGCCACTTTCTTTTTGAGCGTCGGATTCTCCAAAACCGGTTTCCCCTTTTGGGTCCGATGCTCTAGACCTGATTTGCACCTTTTCCGGGATTCTTGTGGCGGGAGGCGCTGGTGGAAGGCGAGCACGAACGGACGACCGGCGCCGGGGCCGCCGAGGACAACCACGCCGACATCTATGGCGAGGACGGCGCCGTGCTTTCGTCCTTCCTGGCGCGGATCGGCGCGGCGATCGCCGACCGCGACACGCTGACCCTCAAGCATGAAGTCGACGACCTGCACCAGTCGGAGCTCGGCGATCTGCTCGAGGCGCTGCATCCCGAACAGCGCCGCGCGCTGGTCGAACTCCTGGGCGCCGATTTCGACTTTTCCTCGCTGACGGAGGTCGACGAGGCGATCCGTATGGAGATCGTCGACAATCTGCCCAATGCGCAGATCGCGCAGGCGGTGCAGGAGCTCGATTCCGACGACGCCGTCTACATTCTCGAGGATCTCGACCAGGAAGACCAGGACGAGATCCTGTCGCAACTGCCGTTCACCGAGCGGATCAGGCTGCGCCGCTCGCTCGATTATCCCGAAGAGACGGCCGGCCGCCGCATGCAGACCGAGTTCGTCGCGGTTCCGCCGTTCTGGACGATCGGCCAGACCATCGACTACATGCGCGAGGACAACAATCTTCCCGAGCGCTTCAGCCAGATCTTCGTCATCGATCCGAGCTTCAAGCTGCTCGGCGCCATCGACCTCGACCAGATCCTGCGCACCAAGCGTTCGGTCAAGGTCGAGGAGGTGATGCACGAGACGCGGCACGCCATTCCGGCCATCATGGACCAGGAAGAGGCGGCGCGGGAATTCGAGCAGTACGATCTTTTGTCGGCCGCGGTCGTCGACGAGAACGAACGGCTGGTTGGCGTTCTGACCATCGACGATGTCGTCGACGTCATCCAGCAGGAGGCCGAGGAAGATCTGATGCGTATGGGCGGCGTCGGCGACGAAGAGCTTTCCGACAGCATCTTTTCGACCTCGCGCTCACGCGTTCCGTGGCTGCTGATCAACCTTCTGACCGCGTTCCTGGCGGCGTCGGTGATCAGCCTGTTCGACCGCACGATCGAACACATCGTGGCACTGGCGGTGCTGATGCCGATCGTCGCGGGCATGGGCGGCAATGCCGGCTCGCAAACCATGACCGTCACCGTGCGGGCGTTGGCGACCAGGGATCTCGACATCTACAATGCCGGCCGCATCATTCGCCGCGAGATGGGTGTCGGCTTCATCAACGGCATCGTCTTCGCCATCCTGATCGGCATCGTCGCGGCAGCCTGGTTCCGTGATCCCAATCTGGGCGGGATCATCGCGGCGGCGATGATCATCAACATGTTCGTGGCCGCCCTGGCCGGCATCCTGATCCCGCTGCTGCTCGATCGTTTCAAGGTCGATCCGGCGGTCGCTTCGGCGGTCTTCGTCACCACGGTTACCGACGTCGTCGGTTTCTTTGCATTTCTCGGCATTGCCACGTGGTGGTTCGGCGTGCCCTGAGGCACGCCTTTTGGCTCAATTGACTTTTACGTAAATGCCGTGCGAGGCTCGCGCGGGGCGCCATGTCGATTCCGGCATGGCATGGGTTTTGGTTCGGGACAGAAGGGTGACGCCGCCATGGCGATCGCCCCGGTGTTTCGGCGTGTGGGAGTGGCAATGCGAGAATATTATTCGATCACCGAGTTGACCCGCGAGTTCGACGTGTCGACGCGGACGCTGCGCTTTTACGAGGACGAAGGGCTGGTGCAGCCGGTGCGGCGCGGCCGCACGCGGCTGTTTCGCCCCTCCGACCGGCAGCTCATTCGCCAGATCATGCG
>NZ_RZQT01000104.1:0-20359 GCF_003998485.1 Mesorhizobium sp. M7A.F.Ca.CA.001.04.2.1 | reverse complement strand
ACGCTGCACGCCTTCACCAACATCCAGGCGGAAGTGCAGATGCTGATCACCATGGCGGAACGCCAGTTCGAGAGCCAGATGGCGGCGGCCGTCGATCACTGGCCGATCGTCGAGGCTCTGCGCACCCGCAATCCCCAAAAGGCGATGGATGCCATTCGCGATCACATCCGCGATTCCTGGCGTCACCTGCTTGAAGCTTACGACCGGGAAAAACCCCGCTCGTCTTGATCCTATCCATGAGAAATGAGGACATAATGCCTGACAGGAAAATCATCGGCATCGACATCGGGGGAACGTTTACCGACTTCGTTTCCTACGACGCGGCGACCGGCACCATCGAAAACTGGAAGAACCTGACGACCCCCTCCGAACCGATCGAAGGCGTGCTCCAGGGGCTCGCACAGTTGGAGGATGTCGCAAGCGTCGACAAGATCCGTCTCGGCACGACGATCGCCACTAACGCGCTGCTGACGAGGCGCGGCGCAAAGGTCGCCTATGTCACGACCACCGGCTTTCGCGATGTCCCCTTCATCCAGCGCGGCGACCGCCGCAGTCACTACGACATCACCTGGATCAAGACCAAGCCGTTGATGAAGCGCGCTGACACCTATGAGATCGGCGGGCGTTTCAGCGCCAAGGGCGAGCTTGTCACGGCGCTCGATGAGGCGGCCGTGCGCGAGGTCGCCGCTACGATCAAGGCCGACGGCACGATCGAGGCGATCGCCGTCTGCACGCTGTTTTCCTATATCGACCCGAGCCACGAGCAGCGCATCCGCGACATCCTCGCGGAAGAACTGCCCGGCATGCCGATCTCGATTTCCTACGACGTGCTGCCGAAGTGGAAGGAATACGACCGCGCCTCCACCACGATTGCCGACGCGTATCTGAAGCCCATCGTCTCCGACAATTTTCACCGCATGCAGAAGCGCCTCGATAGCATCGGCATCGGCGACAGGATCGGCGTGATCAAGTCGAACGGCGGTGAATCGACGCTGAAGGGTGCCGCCGAAGCGCCGGTGCAGATGACGCTCTCCGGCCCGACCGGTGCGGTCGTCGCCACCCGTGTTCTCTCAGAACTCACCGGCATCAAGAACCTCGTTACCTTCGACATGGGTGGAACCTCGACCGATTGCTCGACCGTCGTGGACGGCATGGAGCATGTAACGACGAGCTTCGAGATCGAATGGGGCCTGCCGATCCAGATTCCGATGATCGACATCCACACGATCGGCGCCGGCGGCGGCTCCATCGCCTGGATCGACAAGGGCGGCATGTTGCGCATGGGCCCGCAATCGGCCGGTGCGGCGCCGGGGCCTGCCTGCTACGGCCGTGGCGGAGAGAATGCCACGGTGACGGACGCCAATGTCGTGCTCGGACGCATCAACCCCGACTACTTCCTCGGCGGCAAGATGAAGCTCGACGCCGAGGCGGCGCATCGCGCTGTCAAGACGATCGCCGACCAGCTCGGCCTCGAGGTCGACGCGGCTGCCTTCGCCATGGTGCAGATCGCCAACAACAACATGCTGGGCGCGCTGCGTGCCGTTCTCCTCCAGCGCGGCCTCGATCCGCGTGACTTCTCGCTCGTCGCCTCGGGCGGGGCGGGGCCGGTGCATATCTGCGACCTGATGGATATTTCCGGCATTCCGCAGGGCATCGTGCCCAACTATCCCGGCCAGTTTTCCGCCTTCGGCTTCATCATGACCGATGCGCGCGTCGACCGCCATCGAACGGTACAGCAGATCTCGAAATACTTCGATGGTGCCCGCGCCACCGTGGCAATGACGGAACTGGTGGATGGCGCCATTGCCGAGCTGGTCTCCCAGGGCTACCAGCAGAAGGTGGAGGTCTACCGGTCCATCGAGGCCCGCTACTTCGGCCAGAACCACGAGCTGGAACTGAGCTTCCCAGCCAACAACTTCACCGAGGAGACCATAGCGAGCCTCTGGGAACGCTTCCACGAGGAGCACCAGAACCGCTTCGGCTTCTCCATCCCCGGTGAGACCATCGAGACGGTCAATCTCAAGGTCGTCGCCGTTGCCGTTTCCGAAAAGCCGAAGATGCGGGAACTCGAAAAGGGCGAAGGCACGCCGGCGTCCTCCGGCAGCCGCAAGGTACGCTTCGAGGACGGCTGGCACGAGGTAAAGACCTACGACCGCGGCACGTTCAAGCAGGAGCAGACCGTCGCCGGTCCCGCCATTGTGGAGGAAAGCGCCTCCGTCACCATTTTGCAGCCGAAACAGACGCTCCGCGTCGACCGGCTCGGCAATCTGATCATTTCGGCCTGAGGAGTACCATCATGGACTTCGTTACGATGAACATTCTGGAATCCAGCATGGTCTCTCTCTGCAAGGAGATGGGGATCGTGTTGATGAAGACGTCCTATTCGACGATCTTCAACGAGGCGCTCGACTTTACCTGCGGGCTTGCCGACATGAACGGCGACATGATCGCCGTCGCCGACTATTGCCCGGCGCAGATCGGCGGCATGCCGCTGCTGGTCAAATCCTGCCTCAAGGAAATCCCGATCGACGAGATCGAGGAGGGCGACGTCATCCTGCACAACGACCCCTATCGCGGGGGCCTGCACACGCCGGAGCATACCTTCTTCAAGCCGATCTTCGTCGACGGCGAGATCATGGGCTTTGCCGTCGCCATCGGCCATATCGCCGAAGTCGGCGGCATGGCGCCCGGCGGCTTCTGTGGCGAGGCGACGGAGATCTTCCAGGAAGGCCTTCGCATCCCGCCGGTCAAGATCAAGAAGCGCGGCAAGGACAATATCGAGGTCTGGAAGCTGCTTCTCGCCAATGTGCGGACGCCGCGCGTCAACTATGGCGATCTGCGCGCCCTCATCGCCGCCGTCGACCTCGGCGAAAAGCAGATGGCGCAGATCTACCAGAAGTACGGCAAGGAGAAGATCAAGGAGACGGTCAACGACCTGTTGCTCTATTCGGAGCGCCGCATGCGCGCCGAACTGGAAGCGATCCCGGACGGCATCTATGCCTTCTCCGACACGATCGAGAGCGACGGTATCGACGCCGACCGCACCTACACAGTCGCCGTCGAGGTGCATAAGCGCGGCGGCGAGATCATCGTCGACTATCACGGTTCCTCGCCGCAGGCCTCCGGCCCGATCAACGCCACGCTCGGCGTTGCCACATCGGCGGCCTACAACGCCGTGCTGCACATGACCGACCCGACGATACCGCGCAATTCCGGCTGCTTCCGGCCGATCCGCGTCATGGCGCCGCCCGGCACCATCGTCAACGTGGACTTCCCCGCGCCGGAAGTCGGCGGCAATACCGAAACCCATCCACGCATCGTCGGCACGATCCTCGGCGCCATGGCTCCGGCGATCCCGAACCGGGTGATGGCGGCGGAGGGTGCCACCCATTGCAACTTCGTCTTCGGCGGCGTCGATGCCGACACAGGCGAGTATTTCGCCTGCTACGACCTCGAAGCGGTCGGCTGGGGCGGCCGCGCCTTTGCCGATGGCAATGACGGCGTCGACTCGATCAACGGCAATTGCCGCATCACGCCGGTCGAAGTCTACGAGACGCGCTTCCCCTGGCGCATCGAAAGCCTCGCCTTCAACGTCGATGCCGGCGGTGCCGGTGAATATCGCGGCGGGGTCGGCTACTCCAAGCAGATGCTGTGCCTCAACGACGAGATCATCTGCTCGCAGATGACCGACCGTCACCTTTTGGCCCCCTGGGGCCTGAATGGGGGCACGGAAGGCGGTCTCGGTGCGACGCTGGTCATGAAGTCCGGGCGAAGCGACTGGCAGACGATACGCGAGGCCTATGGCAAGGCCTCGACCAGCCGCTACTCCAACGTCTCCATTCGCCGCGGCGATCGTGTGCGGCTCGTCACCCCTGGCGGCGGCGGCTACGGCGAGCCCGCAAAGCGCGATCCGGCGGCTGTCGCGGAGGATGTCCGCGAGGGCTATGTCTCGAAGGCGGCCGCCCACAAACACTACGGCTATCAGGAGGCCTGAGACCATGAAGTTTTCGCTGAACGGACTTTACATCGAAAGCTACACGAAATGCGCCAATTGCGGCGTGCTGATCTACGAGGCCTCTGCCGAGGATTCCGCCCGCAGGAAGACGCATGACGGGAGCATCTATTGCTCTCAGGAATGCGTCGACTGGAAGATCGAGCGGGACGCCCGCCGCGCCAAGGCTGCAGTCTAGGCATTGATGCGCCGGCCCCGTCCGTCAGGGATGGGGCCGACCACTTCAAGCGCCGCGATAAGCGCCGCGCCATAACAAACTGTCCAAGGAGATACCCATGTCCACCAACGCTGCCTTCACGGCTCGGCGCGCTGCCGCCATTCCGGCTGGCCTGTCGAAACATCTCGACGTCTATATCGAGAAGGCGGAGAACGCCGAACTGTGGGACGTCGAAGGCAAGCGCTACATCGATTTTGCCGCCGGCATCGCCGTCAACAACACCGGCCATCGCCATCCGAAGGTGGTCGAGCGCGTGCGCAACCAGCTCGACAAGGTCACGCACACCTCGTTCCAGACCACGCCCTATGTCGACTATGTCACGGTCTGCGAGAAGCTGAACGAGCTGGTGCCGGGTGACTTCCCGAAAAAGACCTTTCTCGTCTCCACCGGCGCCGAGGCCGTGGAGAACGCCGCAAAGATTGCCCGCGCCGCAACCGGTCGCTCGGCCTTCGTCGCCTTCTCCGGTGCTTTCCATGGCCGCACGCTGATGGCGATGACGCTGACCGGCAAGACCAATCCTTACAAGGCCGGCTTCGGTCCGCTGGTGCCGGATGTCTTCCACCTGCCGTTCCCGATACCCTACCACGGCATTTCCGAGCAGGAATCCCTGACCGCGCTCGACCGCTTCTTCCGCTCCGAGGTGGATCCGACGCGCGTCGCCGGCATCTTCGTCGAACCGGTGCAGGGCGAGGGCGGTTTCTACCCGGCGCCCGTCACCTTCCTGCGCACGCTGCGCGAGATCTGCGACAGGCATGGCATCCTGCTGATCGCCGACGAGATCCAGACGGGCTTCGCCCGCACCGGAAAATTGTTCGCGATGGAACATGCCGGCGTCGCCGCCGATATCGTCGTCATGGCCAAGGGCCTTGGCGGCGGCTTCCCGATCGCCGCCGTCACCGGCCGCGCCGATGTCATGGACAAGATCCCGATGGGTGGCGTCGGCTCCACCTTTGCCGGCAATCCTCTGTCCTGCGCGGCATCGATCGCGGTGCTGGAGATCATCGAGGAAGAGAAGCTGATCGACCGCGCCAACGAGGTCGGGCGCCGGCTGAAGGCGGTCTTCGAGGGCTGGCAAGAGGGCAACGAGTTTTCCTGCATCGGCGAGGTGCGCGGCCTTGGCGCCATGGTGGCGATCGAATTCGTGCATGACCGCGAGACGCGCCAGCCTTGGCCGGAACTGGTGAAAGCCATCACGCACACCGCCGCCGAAAAGGGCCTGCTGCTGCTCTCCTGCGGCGTGCATGGCAATGTC
Organism: Mesorhizobium sp. M7A.F.Ca.CA.001.04.2.1; assembly: GCF_003998485.1. Taxonomy (NCBI): domain Bacteria; kingdom Pseudomonadati; phylum Pseudomonadota; class Alphaproteobacteria; order Hyphomicrobiales; family Phyllobacteriaceae; genus Mesorhizobium; species Mesorhizobium sp. M7A.F.Ca.CA.001.04.2.1. The sequence continues at coordinate 14,878 of NZ_RZQT01000104.1, read as the reverse complement.
GTGCGCGTGCTGACGCCGCTGACCATACCCTTCGATCATCTCGACGAAGGTATTGCCATCCTCAAGGACAGCCTGCGGGCGGCGCTGGAAAAGGTGGAGAGCGGACAATGACGCCCGCATTGCTTCACGACCAAGCCTTCATCGATGGCGCCTGGGCCAGCGCGGACTCGGGCGCGACCTTCGAGGTCCGCAATCCGGCGACGGGCGCGGTTCTCGCCCGTGTCGCCGATCTTGCAGCCGCCGACGTCGAGCGCGCGATCCTTGCGGCCGAGCGCGCGCACATGGACTGGCGCCAGCGCCCGGCCAAGGAACGGGCCAAGCTGCTACGCGCCTGGTTCGACCTGATCACCGCCCATACGGAAGACCTTGCCTGGCTGATCACGGCCGAGCAGGGCAAGCCGCTCTACGAGGCCCGCGGCGAGGTTGCGTTCGGAGCGTCCTTCGTTGACTGGTTTTCCGAGGAGGCCAAGCGCGTCTACGGCGACGTCATCCCATCCGCTGGCCGCGACCGGCGCTTCCTGGTGCTGAAACAGCCGATCGGCGTCTGCGCCGCCATCACACCCTGGAACTTTCCTCTGGCGATGATCACCCGCAAGGCGGCGGCAGCGCTCGCCGCCGGCTGCACCATGGTCGTCAAGCCCTCCGAGGAAACGCCGCTGACGGCGCTCGCTATAGGCGAGCTTGCCAGGCAGGCCGGCATTCCGGCCGGCGTGCTCAACATCGTGCCGTCGAAGGATGCCGCCGGTATCGGGTGCCTGCTCTGCGAGCATCCGGTGATCCGAAAACTCTCCTTCACCGGCTCGACAGTCGTCGGCAAGCTCCTGATGCGGCAGTGCGCCGATACGCTCAAAAAACTGTCGCTGGAACTCGGCGGCAATGCGCCGTTCATCGTCTTCGACGACGCCGACCTCGATCTCGCCGTCGCCGGTGCCATCGCCTCGAAATTCCGCAATTCCGGCCAGACCTGCGTCTGCACCAACCGCATCTATGTGCAGGACGGCATCCACGACGCCTTCGTGGCAAAGCTGACCGAGCAGGTTGCCAGCATGAAAGTCGGCGACGGCGCTGCGCCGGAGGTGGTGCAGGGTCCGCTCATCAACGCGAAAGCCGTGGCGAAAGTGGCAGAGCTTGTCGGCGACGCCGTTGATCGCGGCGCGCGCATCGAGACTGGCGGCAAGCCGCATGCGCTCGGCGGCACCTGGTTCGAGCCGACCGTGCTGAGCGGAATGCTGGCGCCGATGCGGCTGGCGCAGGAAGAAGCCTTCGGTCCAATCGCCCCGGTCTTTCGCTTCAAGGACGAAGCGGAAGTCATCCACCTCGCCAACGACACGCGCTACGGCCTGATGGCCTATTTCTACGCCCGTGACGTCAACCGCATCTGGCACGTCCTGGAAGAATTGCAGTTCGGCATGGTCGGCATCAACGAAGGCCTGATCTCCACCGAGCTTGCCCCCTTTGGAGGCGTCAAGGAAAGCGGCTTCGGCCGCGAAGGCTCCAAGTACGGCATCGATGAATATGTGGAGCTGAAATATGCCTGCTTCGGCGGGCTGAAGGTGGGATGAGGCATGACGACCATCTCGCGAGACAGGAGCAGGCCTTGAAAGGGACTGAGATGGGCCGGCCGCCGCGAACAAAGTAGGCTCGGCATCGCCGGTGCTATCCGAGATCAGGGACGTCGTATTCGCCACGGTTTCTCGGGGCACGGCTTGCACAGTCGCCAGCCTTTGGCCGGCGATTTCAGAACTCATTGTCCAGAGGGGCTTCCGAACCGCGATCTGTCGCCGTCGTTCTCGGCAAGCAGTAGCTGACGATCAATCTCCTCGCGTGGTATCGACATTTCACGGCGGCCGGATATCGCTGCCCCGATATCGCTGCCAAGTGCGTAGACCGGACGCCGCCGCGGAATACCAGGAAGGATAGTGCTCTTTGACAATCTTCCCCTTCACCGAAGCCACCCCGATCCAGTTCCAGCAGCCCCTGCCGAAGGGCTCGGATGTGGTGATCATCGGCGGCGGGGTCATTGGCGTGACCACGGCACTGTTCCTGGCGCGGCGGAACGTCTCGGTGACGCTGCTGGAAAAGGGACGCATCGCCGCCGAGCAATCCTCGCGCAACTGGGGCTGGATCCGGCAGCAGGGCCGCGATGCCGACGAACTGCCGATCGTCATCGAAGCGCAGCGCCTCTGGCGGCAACTGGCACAGGAATGTGGCGAGGACATAGGACTGAAGCAGACGGGCGTTACCTATCTTGCGCGAACAGACAAGGAGATGGCCGGCTTCGCGAAATTCCTGAAGATCGCCCAGGCTCATGGCGTCGACACGCGTCTCCTCGACCAGGGTGAGCTGGCAAGCCTGATCCCGGCCATGTCGCGACTGTTCAAAGGCGCAATGATCACTCCATCGGACATGCGGGCAGAACCTTGGGTCGCCGTGCCCGCGCTTGCTCGCCTGGCGGCCCGCGAAGGCGCGACGATCATCGAGAATTGCGCGGCACGTATGCTCGACATCTCCGCGGGACGCATCAGTGGCGTCTGGACCGAGAAAGGGCTCATCGCGGCCTCGAGCGTCCTCGTCGCCAGCGGCGCGTGGACGTCGCTGTTCCTGCGCGCCCACGGCATCTCGATTCCGCAGCTCAGCGTCAGGGCGACTGTCGCTGCGACAGCGCCGATGGCGGAAATCCACGCCGGTGCCGCCGCGGACGAACGCATCGCTTTCCGGCGCAGGCAGGATGGCGGGTACACGCTCGCATCGGGAGGCAGCAGCCAACTCTACATAGGGCCGGACGCATTTCGCCATGCAGGCAAATATGTCAGCGCCCTGATGGCCAATCCGTTCGGCACACGCTACCTGCCGGCCGCGCCGCGAGGCTACCCGGACGGCTGGTCGACCCCGCGCAGCTGGAACGCGGATGAAGAAAGCCCTTTCGAACGGATGCGCGTCCTCAATCCGGCTCCCGAGACGTCGGCGCTCCGCGCCATCGACGGCGGGTTCAGGGAGCTTTTCCCTCAGTTCACGACCGTACCGCTCAAGGCGAGCTGGGCGGGCATGATCGATGCGATGCCTGATGTCGTGCCCATCGTCGATCGCGCCGCTGCGTTCCCAGGCCTCGTTGTCGCGACCGGGATGAGCGGCCACGGCTTCGGCATAGGACCCGGAATGGGCCGCATCCTGTCCGATTTGATCCAGGGCAACGAGACCGGGCACAATCTCCACAGGTTCCGTCAATCCCGTTTCAGCGACGGCAGCCCGATCCGATTGGGACCATCGCTGTAAGTATTTCTGCCGCCCGCCAGCCCATCCGCTCTGGCCTTGAAGAACCGGACGAGGGCTCAGGTGCCGCATGCCCGGGCGTAGATCTCGATGCTTCGCTGGACGTGATCGATCGCGATCTCCTCGACGTCGCAGCCGCGGGCGGCCCAAGCGAGCGCCGAAGGCAGGTGCTGGAGAAACAGCGTCACCGGCACCTTGCGGCCCTTCAACGCGTCGAAGAGCCGGTCGCAGGCGGCACGGGCTTGCGGGGTCGCCCAATAATATCGGATGCGATCGGAATAGGAGTAGTGGCGCAGCGTCCGCTTGTCGGCATCGCTGCCATGATAGTGGCTTGCCCAGTTCTTGGGCGCGGCTTGCATCAGCTCTTCCATGGCCTGATAAAGCGGCCGCTGGCCATAGAAAGGCACCAGATCGGAAGCGATCAGGTCGAGCGCGTACAGCGCCTCGCGCAGTTTGAAGGTCAGCTCGGGGCCGACCTTGAGGATGGCGAAGCCATCTTCGACGAGTTCACGCAGCGGCCTCTCGCCCTGATAGTCCGTCGAATGCGCTTCGAAAATGAGCGACGGCAATGTGTTCAGAGTTGCCGCCAGATCGCTGGCCTTGGTCCGATCGTAAAAAATCACATTCTGGTTGCCGAACTCCACGCCCGGCTGCACGACAAGCCCGATGACGCGGGAAAACGCGCTTTCAAGCCCGGCGGCCTGGAATGCTTTGGCGTGAATGGCATGTGTCTGGCGAGCCGCCTCCGGACTGGTCGGGGTGATCGCATCCAAAGCGTGATCGGCGCCACCGGGAGGCGGCACCTCCGTCCCGATGATGTAGACCGGGCTTGCCCCGCCGCTCTGCGCGGCCGCCTGTTCCGCGACGCCCGCCATTCTGGCTGCGCGCTCGGCCACCGTATGGTCGTCTAGCGTCGCCGGTTCACCCGCGCAGCCCATCGATGCATCGAGATGGATCTTGCGGAAGCCGGCGCGGACATAAGCATCGACCATTGTCCCGGCCTGCGCCATCGCCTCCTCGGCGGGCCGGTCTTTCCAGGGATTGGGACCGAGATGATCCCCGCCAAGCACGATCAGCTCTGTCGGGCACTGCTCGACTGCCGCGAGCGCTTTCACCATCGCCGCGAAATCGGACGGCGTCATGCCCGTATAACCGCCCAGATGATTGACCTGGTTGCACGTCGCTTCGATCAGGACGGTGGTGCCGGTTTCCCGGCCGTGGCGCAGTGCAGCTTTGAGCACCAGGGGGTGCGCCGAGCACACCGAGGTTACCCCGATTTTCTTTCCTTCCCTGTGCAGGCCCGGCACATCTTCGATCGCCACACGCATCAGCTTCTTCTCGCCGTTCTTGCCATGAAATCTTCCAGTTCGGCCCGCGTGCCGGCTCCCTCCATGGGGCCGAGGCGTGTGACGTTGCGCGCCCCTGCCGCATTGGCGAATTCGAGCGAAGTCCGCAGCGGCATCCCCAACCGCCGGCATGCGACATAGGCTCCGCCGAAACAGTCGCCGGCGCCGGTGGGGTCCGTTTCCTCGACGATGAGGCCGGGACAATCGGCACTGGCGCCCGTGCTTTGACGGGCTGACGCGCCATGTTCGCCACGCTTCACGGCGATCTCCTTGACCCCTCGTTTGAACAGCGCCTCGATTGCGCGTTCCTCGCCATCCATGCCGGCGGCCAGGAACAATTCATTGCCCGACGGCAGCAGCAGGTCCGCTTTGTCCACCAGGCTCGCGAATTTCTCCTCGGTCTGGCCGTGCGCCAGCAATTCCTTGCGCAGGTTCGGATCGAGCGACATGGTGCCGCCGCGTGCCTTGATCAGCGGGATCGCGCGTTCGGTGATTGCCCAGGCTGCGGGGCTTGCGAACACCGTTCCCATGACGTGGATATGCCCGCAACGTGCGATCAGCGCCTCGACGTGCGGGGTCCATTCCAGTCGAGCGGCGGCGGATTTGGCGATGTTGTAGACGAAATCGCGGCTTCCGTCCGTGCGGTAGCGGACAAAGGCGCTGCCCGTCGGATAATCCGCGGAAACAGCGATGGCGGAAGTGTCTACGCCGTCTCGCTTCAGGCGCTCCATGTTGACCGCGCCGAAATCGTCGTCGCCCACCACGCCCACCATCGCGGCCGCTCCGCCCATACGCGCGCATTGATCGATGAAGATGGCGGGCGCGCCGCTCGGAAAGGGACCAATGAGGTCGATCGGTTCCCGGAAGCCGGTGCCTGTCTGCCTCGCGACGATCTCTACCAGGATTTCTCCAATCGTCACGGTTGGCCCGAGCGAGTCCGGTGCAAGCGTTTGGGGGAGGTCGTTCATCAAGCGTCCAATCCTGGGTGTGGTGTCGTTTGCGGTTTCACGACGCCGAGGCGTCTGGACCGGAAACCGCGTCCTTGTTGAGCATCTGGTTGTCGAGCGACATGAAGCGTTGATGCATCATGCAAGCGGCTCCGAAGGCAGCTCCATAGATGGCGCTCTCGTTGAAAACGATCTCGGGGATAGGAAAGGTCGCGGCCTGGAGCTCGCGGATATGCGCGTCGACCCGTGCGGCGACCAATGGATACAATTCCGCGACGGACCCGCCCAGCACGATGCGGTTCGGGTCGATCAGCCGCGAGATCTGCACGACTGCAAATGCGAACAAGACAGCCCATTCTTCGGCGAGCTGCACCGCTTGAGGAACACGATCGCGGACGTCACGCAGGAACAAGTCCAAGTCGGCGTCCGGCCTGTACTGGCGATAGGATGACAGGATGCGGTCGCGCCCGAAGGCCTGCTCCAGATTCCGGTATGTCGGGTTCCGTGTCTTGAGGTGGCCGACTTCTCCGGCCAGGCCATTGCCGCCGCGGAACAACTTGCCGTCGATCACAATTCCGCCACCGACACCGTTCTCGATGACCATGAAGAAGGTGACGCCGCTCGCCGCTTCCGGCTGGCTGTATGTGATGCCGATGCCGAATGCGTTGCCGTCATTTTCCGCGGATACCGGGATCTCGGCCGGAAGAAGGCTGCGGGCAAGGCCTGTGAGATCGACATTGCGCCACCCCAGGATCGGTGCGACGTGGATGAAACCATCCTGGTTCATTTGTCCGGGCACCGCGATGCCGATGCCCTGACATCGCGCCAGGCTATCCTTCCGCATCTCGAGAAACACCTGTTCGATCGCCATGTGGACCGCGGCCTCCGGATCGCTGTCATGTCCTTCGAAGCGCGTCATGGCGCTGCGAACGATCTTGCCCGCGAGATCGATCTCGACGCATGTCATATGTTCGACACCGATCTCTATGCCGGCGAAGAAAACGGCTTCAGGCACGATTTCCACGAGGATACCCGGTCTTCCGGCCCTGGGCTGGCCCGCCGGATTCGCGACATCGTTCTCCGCGACTTCGCGAACGAGTCCGGCCTCGACCAACTCCAGGACGATATTGCCGGCGGACGAGCGGTTGACCCCCATATGCCTGGCGAGATCGGCCCGGCTCAAAGGGCCGAAGCGGTGGAGCGCGTTCAGCGTCGCTACCGAATTGCTCTGGCGGATCCTGCGAGGCGAGCTGCTGGCGAAGGTTACATGGTTCATGGCGGACTCCGCATGTTCGTTCCCAGCCTATACTTCACCCGAGCTTGTTTTTCCTCCGGCAACGCAAAGTCCTCAAAAGAATGAACCGCCTGATGTCGGAAGCAAGCAATTCCCGCTGCGCCGGACGCGAAGGAGAATGCCGCGAGCGAGCGGCATCCTCCTGTTGGAGCGTCAATTGCCGACAAGCACCTTGTCGACATTCTCGGAGGTCACCGCCAGCCACGGCACGTGGTAATGCTGGTCCTTGCCGTCGTTCCAGGCGAGCTTGCCGCCGTTTACGTCCCAGACAGCCGCGCGCGGCTTGTAGCTGTCGCCGACGATCTTGTGCAGCGCGAGGTCGATCGCCCCTTGCGCCTGTCCGTTGGCATCCTGGAGGATGGACATCGACTGTTCGCCACGCTTAACGGCTTCAAGCGCGTCCTTGATGCCGTCCACGCCGGCGACCGGAACCGTCTTGGGATCCAGGCCGTGGTTGCGGATGCCCTCGATGGCGCCGACGGCCATCTCGTCGTTTTCGGCCAGGACGCCCTGGATCGCATCGCCATGCGAGGTCAGGAAATTCTCCATCAGCGTGATGGCCTCGGCGCGTGACCAGTTGGCGGTGTTCTGCTCCAGGATGGTCACTCCGGGATTTTCCTTCAGCACCTTCTGGATCCCTTCAAGCCGCTGTACTTGGGCCGACTGGCCCAGCATCCCTTCCAGGATCACGACCTTGGCCTGTGGGCCGGCCTTGTCGATCACCGCCTTGGCCAGCATTTCGCCGGCCTCGACATCGTTGGAATTGATGTAGGCGTCGTAGAGTGCGGTGTTGGAAACCATCGTGTTGGAGCCGAACACCGGGATGCCGGCTGCCTTCGCGCGCTCGATCGGTTCATTGCCGGCGTCGATGTCGACCGGGATGAAGATGATCGCGTCATATTTTTCGGTGATGGCTGTGTCGAACAAGTTCGACTGCGTCAGCACGTCCTGGCGACCGTCGAGAACTGTCAGCGTGGCGGTACCGTCCGCAAGCGCGGGGTGCGCCTTGGCGGCATCGGCCCACAGAACATTGTACTCGGTGTTGAGGCTCTGGACGATCGCCGCGATTTTCAGCGTCTTGGCGTCGGCCGAACTCCCCCCGAACACCATGCCTGCAAGGGCAAGGCCGGCCGCTGCTCCCATCAGGAAGCGTCTTGTCGTTTTCATGTGCATTTCCTCCATGTTGCGTGCGGCCGCGCCGCTTGCGCCTGTTACTCTCTCCCGGCTCGGGAGCGGTCGATCAGCACCGCGAGGACGATGATCGAACCCTTGATGATCTGCTGGTAGTATGAGGACACCCCCATCAGATCGAGACCGTTGCTGATCATGCCGATGATCAGCACGCCCACCAGCGTGTAGCCGATGCGGCCGATACCTCCGGTGAGGCTTGTTCCGCCGATGACCACCGCCGCGATGGCATCCAGTTCGTAGCCGATGCCCGCCTGTGGCAGGGCGGACGTGGTGCGGGCCGTCAGCATGACACCCGCGAGACCGGCCAGCGCGCCCATGATGACGTAAACCGAAAAGATGATGCCGGTGGTGTTGATGCCGCTCGTCTTTGCGCTGCGCGGATTTCCGCCCACCGCATAGACCCGTCTTCCGTAAATGGAGTAGCGCAGGACGATCGCCGCGACAGCGAAGACGACGGCGAAAATGATCACCGGTACCGGTATGCCGAGCACGAGACCCTGGCCGAGCCAGCGGAATTCGAGGCTGAGATTGGGAATCGGGCGGCCGCCGCTGTAAAGCAGCGTCGCGCCGCGCGCCACGCTCAGCATTCCGAGCGTGGCGACGAAGGCCGGCACCTTGAAGTAGGCGATCAGCCCGCCATTGACGGCGCCGCAAAGCGCGCCCACGGCGACGCCGGCCGCGACTGCTAGGAGCGGATTGAACGCATCCGCGCCGGTGACCAGGCTGGCCGCCACGGCGCCGGCCAGTGCCAGGAGCGAACCGATGGAGAGATCGATGCCGGCCGTCAGGATCACGAAGGTCATGCCGACAGCCAGCACACCGTTCATGGAGACCTGCCGCAGAACGTTCAGCAGATTGTTGGTGGACAGGAAGTTCGGCGACGCCAGCGACAACACGACGAACAGGAGGATAAACGAGATGACGATGCCATAACGGGCGATGAACTTTCCCAGGCTCATGCCGCTCATGCTTTGACTGGCGGATACCATTGGATTCTTCTCCACGAAATGGATCGTCTGGCTAGGAAGCCAGATGAACGAGGGTTTCCTGGGTGGCCTCGGGTCCGGCGACCTCGCCTGCGATGCGGCCCCGGCGAAAAACGACGATGCGATCCGCATTGGCGAGGATTTCGGGCACCTCGGACGAGATCATCAGCACGGCGTTTCCCGCCTTCACGAAATTGCCGAGGAAGGCATAGATCTCGCGCTTGGCGCCTTCGTCGACGCCGCGTGTCGGCTCGTCGCAGATCAGGATCCTGGGGTTGGTATCGACACAGCGCGCAAGGACAACCTTCTGCTGGTTGCCGCCGCTCAGGGATTGGACGGGCAGGTCCGGCGACGCCGTCTTGATGGAGAAGCGCTTGATGTGCTCGACCACGCTCCTGGCTTCCGCCGATCCGTTCATGAAGCCCTTGCGCGCATAATGCGGCAGGTTGGCCACGGTGATGTTGTGGGCGACCGACGCGGTCAGCGACAGGCCCGTCTGCTTGCGGTCCTCCGTAACCAGCGAAATGCCGGCGCCGATGGAATCGGCGGGCGTCTTGAGATCGATGGGCTTGCCCTCGATCAGCACCTGGCCGGAATCCCGCGGCTCGTTTCCGTAGAGCGCATTCACGAACTCGCTGCGACCGGAGCCGAGAAGCCCGTATATGCCGACGATCTCTCCCGCATGAACGGTCATGTCGATGTCGGCGAACTTTCCCTTCGATGCAAAGCCGCGGGCTTCGAGCAAGGGTTTCTGCGGGCCGGTATCCTTCGGTTCGCGATGATGGTCCAACAGGTCGCGGCCGACGATCGACCGGATCAGGCCCTTGCGGTCGATTTCGGAAATCGATCCGCCGCCTACGAAACGGCCGTCGCGGAAGACCGTATAATCGTCGGCGATCTCGAAGATCTCGGTCAGGCGGTGCGAGACATAAATGATGCCTACGCCCTCCGCGGTCAGAGTGCGGATCGCGTCGAACAGCATCTGCGCCTCGCGCTCGCCAATGGCCGAGGTAGGCTCGTCCATGATCAGGATGTCGCTGCGGCGGCTGATTGCCTTGGTGATCTCGACGAGTTGGGCCTGCGCGATCGAAAGATCGCGCAGCCGCGCACCAGCGGGGATGTTGAATTTCAACCGCGCCAGGATCGCCTCCGCGTCGCTCAGCATGCACTTGTCGTCGACGAAGAAGCGGCCGCGCCGCTGTTCGCGGCCGAGATAGAGGTTCTCGGCGACGGTCATGTCCAGGAAGGGGCTAAGCTCCTGGGTGATGATGGCGATACCGGCATCGAGCGCCTCGGCGGGGGAGGAGAAATTCACCTCCCGGCCTTTCACCGTGACGGATCCGGCGTCGCGCCGCAGCATCCCCATCAACACGCCGAGGAAGGTCGACTTGCCGGCACCGTTGCCACCGCACAAGGCATTGACCGTCCCGGCGCGCAACCGAATCCGCCCGTCGACCAGGGCGGGAACGCCTGCAAAGCTCTTCGCGACATTTTCGGCGCTGAGGAGAAGCGGCGCGGTGGCGCCGTTCTCGTTGGTGATAGCTTCGTTCTGCGTCATCTTCCCGTCCTCCTCGGGATGAGATGGCGCGGGCGCTTGTCGGCCCGCAGCCCTTTCGTCTTCAGGCAGCCTTGTTGATCTCGGCCCGGCGCACGGCTTCTTCCCAACGGCTTTCGATGAAAGCCTTGGCATGCGCGGCGAGCGGATTGTTGTCGGTCCAGGTGTCGCGCCAGATGCCGCACACACGCGACAGGGCTTCATCGACGATGGCGCTGGAGAAGCTCTCGAAGGTGACGTCGCGATTGTGGAAGCCAATGTCCACCAGCGCGGAAAAGATGCTCGCGAAATCGATCGTACCGGTGCCGAGATAGCCGCGGTAGTTCTCGTTGAAGTGGAAATAACCGAGCTTGTCCCCAGCCAGACGGATCGCCTCGGCCTGGCTCGCCTCCTCGATGTTCATGTGGAACGTGTCGAGATGCAGGAAGACGTCGTCGCGGCCGGTGTCCTTGATGAACTTCAGGCCTTGCGCGGTCGTGTTCAAGAGGTTGGACTCGAAGCGGTTCACCACTTCCAGAACGATCTGCACGCCGCTATCCCTGGCCACCTCGGCGGTCGCGGCGATGGCGTCGGCGCTGTTCATCCAGCCGGTTCGCGTGGGCAGCCCGTCATACTTGCCGTGCATCGAATAGAGAATGCCGCCCAATCGGATGCCGCCGATGTCGCGGACCGCCTTGACCGCGTCGGACAAGAGCGCCTTTCCCTTGGTGACCACGGCCTTGTCCTCGCTCGAGACGTCCGCATCCGCCGACAGGCCCATGGTGACCACGATCTCGATGTCCAGTTCCTTGGCTTGCTTCGCCAGGCGGTCGAGGTCGAATTTCTCGGGCCGGAGATAAGCGAACTCGATCAACCGATAACCATGCTCCGCCGACTTGGCGAGCGCCATTTCCAGGCCCTCCTGGGTCAGGCCGTTTGTCCAGACAAATGAATGGATACCAAGACGCCGCATTCAGATCCTCCGATAATCAGGTTTGCATGTTAAAGATACAAACTTGATCCTGAATGCCTAAAATTCAGCTTCGGCGCAAGAGGAATTCTGGCATTGGTCGGCGCGAGCCAATCATGCCGGATTAAAAAAATGCTGGAAAACAAATGGTTGAGAGGCATCATGGAGATGCGAGAAAATTTTCTCTGACCTATGCGAGAAACGGGATATGCAGCTTTTGACAACAAATATCCCGTCACTTGCGCAGACCGAGCGGCATGGACCGCTCGCTCGGCGAGACGCAAGGCGAATGCGGAACGAGCGGAACCCGGTCCAACCTTCGTCAGTTCCTGCCAAGGCATTCGCTTGGGACCAGCCGGCGGACGCCCGATCCTCCGGCTTGCCCAAGCGCGCACCCGGACGCGGCGACGCGCAAACCCTCAGCCGGGAAACAGGTCCAGGATCGACGACAGACGGTTGGCACTGAGATCGATGTCGCTGAGCGGGCCGCCGCTGGGGAGATAGCCAACCACGAACAGACCGGCGGCCCGTGCGGCCTTGGTGCCGGTGCGGCTGTCTTCCACAGCGACGACGGATCCCGGAGCTATGGCGAGCTGCCGGCAGGCCTCGCGATAGGGCGTTGGGTCGGGTTTGCCGACCGAAACGTCGTCGAGGCTGATTGTGAGCCTCATATGGTCGAGCACGCCGAGCGCATCGAGATTGGCATTGACGACTTGCCGGCCGGAATTTGACACGCAGACCTGCGGGACGCCGCGGTCAGCCAGGGTCCGGATCGTCTCGACCGCCTCGGGGATCGGGATGGCGTCCGCCCGGTTGGCGACGTAGTGGGCATTGATGGCGGCGAGCCACTCCGCCTGGTCAAGCCCGACTGGGAGGCGCGGACGCAGCATTGTCCAGACGTCGCCCATATGGATGCCGCGAAAGGCCTGGTCGGGCAGGTCGTCAAGATCGACGTTCCAGTTGCGGCAGCCGGCGAGGAGAGATTGATGATGCAACGGCTCGCTGTCGATCAGCGTTCCGTCGATGTCCCAGGCGACGGCGCGATACATCACGATGGCGATCCAGCTTTGGTCGCGCCAGGAGCCGATAGGCGTGTATAGAGATCGCGATAGCGGCGGTAACCGTCGCGGTAGATGTCGGCCTTGCGCGGGTCGGGATCGAGCCGGTCGGCGAAGCTGACGAAACCGGAAACGCCCGACCAGTCGTCGGTCAGGCCGGTGCCGATCGCCGCCGTCCAGGCAGCGCCGATGCAGGAGCCGGGGTGCCCGGTCAGGCGTTGGACCGGCTTTTGCAAGACATCCGCGACAATCTGCATCCAGACCTTGCTGCTTGAGCCGCCGTCGGAGGCGAGATAGCGCTCGGTCCGATGGCCCATGTCGTTGAGCACCTCGACATGATGCGCGATGGCAAAGGCATAGGCCTCGAGCAAAGCGCGCCAGACATGGCCGATATCGTGCGAAAGCGTCAGGCCGTCGATCACGCCGCGGGCCGCTGGATCATGGATCGGCGTCTTCTCGCCAAGGAAATAGGGCAGGATGATGAGGCCGTCGGCACCGGCGGGACGCTCTGCCGCCAGTGCATCGAGCCGCTGGTGTACGGAAATACCCTCGGCCTGTGCCGCGGCCATCTCGCCGCCGGCGAAATTGCGTACGAACCAGTTGAGGGCGGAGCCGCCTGTCGACATGCAGCCATTGGGCATGAACAGGCTCGGCACCAGGTGATAATCGAGATACATGCGCGGATCGGGCTTGATCTGATCGGTAGCGATCAGGATATCGACCGAGCCGCCGAATTTCAGGAGGACATCGCCCGGCTTGGCGACGCCGGCGCCAAGCGCGGAGGCGATCATGTCGGCTGCACCGCCGACGACCGGTGTCCCCGCCATCAGGCCGGTCTCATCGGCGGCCTTCGCCGAGACGGAACCGAGGATCTCATGCGAGGCGATCTTTCGTGGCACGGCCGAGCGCGGTATGTGCGCGAGCGCCACCAGATCGTCGTCGATCCGGTGCGTCGAAACATCGACGAAGCCGGCCTCCAGCGCCCAGTTCTGCTCGACCGCACGTTCGCCGGTGAGGCGCCAGTTGATATAATCGTAGGAGCCGAAAACGGTGGCGATGCGGCTGAACACCTCCGGCTCGTGACGCTCAATCCAGCGCAGCTTTGCGGTGACGAGCTGTTGGTTGATGCCGTTGCCGGCCTTGGCGATGAAAGCCGTCTCATCGCATTCGGTCCGCAGTTCGGCCACTTCGGCGCCACAGCGGCCGTCGCTCTGCTGGATGCTCGGCCGCAGCACTTCGCCCTTCTCGTTCAGAAGAACGACCGCCGGCAGCATGCCGGTGGTGCCGACCGCCACGATTTCCTCGGCCTTGATGCCGCTGGTCCTGAGCAACTCCTGCACGATGCCGCGGACATTGGTCCACCATTGCGCGGGATCTTCCTCGGCCCAGCCCGCATGCTCGGAATGCAGCGTGACGGGGCGCGAGGCGAGGCCCAGCACCTGATCGGGAAGCCGGATCAGGATGCCGATCGTCGAGGTGGTGCCGATATCGAGACCGAGAACGAACGCCATGTCGAATCCATTGAAATGCTGGGAAGGGCAGGCGGGCGAAACCTGTCTGCCTCGTTGTGTCGCACTGCTCGATACCAGTCGATCATTCCGGACGCCGGCCTGCAACGATCGATATGATCACCGCGAGCCGGCGCGATGGCCGGCATCGCCGTGGAAGCCGTCCTCAGCGCAAAGTGGCGACAACATCCATGAAGCGCTTGACCCGATCGCCGTCGACGGCGTTCCAGGTATTGCCACCGATCTTGAAATGGGTCCCGATCACGACGCCGCTCGCCAGCGAAAGGACGTCGCGGACATTGTCGATGTTCACGCCGGTGTTGGCGAAGACCGGCACGTCCTTGATCGTCTCGCAGACGCTGCGCAGGTGGGACTGGTCGGCCGGCTGGCCGGTGATCGGACCGGAGACGAGGATCGCGTCTGCCATCGACGAGAACACCGCGCTCTTGGCACGCAATTCAATCGGGCGCTGGTCGAGCGAGTGTGCGAACTCGGCATTGATGTTGAAGAGAAGCTTCATGTCGTCGCGACCAAGATTGTGCCGCAGGCGCGAGGCGGCGGCGCAATCGGGCTCCCACAAGCCCATATCGGAAGCGAACAGGCCGGTGAAGATCTCGCGGACGAAACGGGCTCCGGTGGCAGCTCCGATCGCGACGCTGGCAGTCGGATCCCAGAGATAGTTGACGCCAAACGGCACTCTCAGCTCGGGCTTCACCGCCTGGACGATGGCAGTCATGGCGGCAATGCCCTCGGGCGGCGCCTTGAAGACATAGG
>NZ_RZQT01000103.1:0-20567 GCF_003998485.1 Mesorhizobium sp. M7A.F.Ca.CA.001.04.2.1 | reverse complement strand
AACCAGAGCCGCTGCGCCCGGGTGGCGCGGGTGACGGGTGCCCGGATCGTCGATCTGAGCCGGGACGCCGTTGCCGCCGCAACTGCCAATGCCCCGCTGCTCGCGGCCATCGAGGCGACCGGCAGCGTCGCGGCGCTCAATCAGCTGCTCGGCGTTCTCGATCCCGGCGGTACGATCGCCATGGTCGGCATCTTCCACGGCCGCCTCGACATTGATCCCAATACGCTGGTCGAACGCGAAATCGGGTTGCTGGGATGCCATGCCTTTGCCGACGAACTGCCCGAGGCCGTGCGGATGCTGGGTGAATTGAGCGAACCGCTGCTGGCGCTGATCGACCAGGAGATCGGCCTGGATGACATTCCGGCTGCCTATGAACGGCTGTTGGCGGGGCGCAGCGACGGCTTGAAAACAATCATCCGCATGCGGCAACCTGTCGAGTCGTGATTTCCGATGAATCGCCGGAAAGGACTTTTGAAATGATCACTTTGCCCGACACCGCCAGCCCTCTTTACGAGAAGGTGAAGGACTACATCCTGGCAAACATCGGAACGGGCCGGTGGGGCAAAGATCGCAAGCTGCCGTCCGAGAATGAGTTGGTCGCTTCACTCGGCGTCTCGCGGATGACGGTTCACCGGGCGCTCAGAGAATTGACCTCGGCCGGGTTTCTGATCCGCCTGCAAGGTGTGGGAACCTTCATCGCGCCACCGCGGCCACAGTCGACGCTGATCGAGATCAACAACATCGCAGCCGAGATCGTCGAGCGCGGCAACAGACATCGTTCCGAAGTCCTCGTCCTCGAAACCATCATGCCGACAAAAGAGCTGGCGCTGTCGTTCGAATTTCCAAAGCGCGTCTCGATCTATCATTCCGTCGTCGTCAATTTCGAGAACGATCTGCCGGTGCAACTCGAAGAGCGCTTCGTCAATCCGAGCCTTATCCCCGACTATGACAAGCAGGATTTTTCGAAGACGGCGACCTATGACTACCTCATGCAGAAAACCCCGGTGACCGAGGTCGAGCATATCATTTCCGCCATCCCGGCGGATGCCGAGACGGCGCGGCATCTGGGCATCGATGTCGGCGCCTGCTGCCTTTTCCTGCACCGCCGGACATGGACGGGCGCGGTGGTGGCGACGATCAGCAAGCTGACTTATGCCGGCAGCCGCTACTCGCTCGGCAGCCGCTATTCCCCTTCAAAAAGCAGCTGACGGAAGCAGGTCGAATGCAAGAGCGACAGATGACGCGGGCGCCGAGCCGCACGGCGCGGATCCGGGCACTCGCGCAGCATGATGTTGCCGAAGCACAAAGCGCGCTGGCGGCATTGCTGGGCGACCTGTTCGCGATGCGCCCCCGCAATGTCCGCATCAACTTCGATAAATACAGCCTCAATTCGTTGAACGGCTTCTTCGAGGACGACGGCAAGGCCTACTTCTTCAAGTTCCATCAGGAGGAGCGGGAAGAGGCGATGACGGGCGAGTATTACCGCGCCGAGATTCTGTCGCGCGCCGGCCTGCCGGTTGATCAACCCGTGCATATGTCGGCCCAACCGGGCGAGCAGATCCTTGTCTATCGGCGGCGCACGGATCCGAGGTTTTCGGATGTGCTGTTCGCGCTGGATGCGCAGGACGATGCCGGCAAACGGCGAGAAGCCGTTCTTGCCGAGCGCGACCTGTCGGCCAGGCTGCTCAAGGTCTATCTCGAAACGCTGCATCCGGTAACCGTCGAGGAGGTGGCGGCGGAACCGATCCACAGGCTGTTTCATGAGCGGCTGATCGATGCCGAGACACGCTTGTCGCCAGGCGGCCGGCTGGCCGATTTCTATGTCGGCAAGCCGTTCGTCTTTCCCGGTGCCGAGCTGGATTGGGATCGGTTTTCCCGGCTGAAATTCGTCATCAATGGCGAGCAGTACACCGACAGCGTCGGTGAGCTTTTCGATGCCGCCGCAGTGCGCTTGCGGCCGGACCGGCTTGCCGATGCGGGCGGCGTGGTCGCGCATGGCGACGCCCACAACGCCAATGTCTGGTACACGGCGAAGGCGGGGAGGGCGGAGCTGTCCTTCTTCGATCCCGCCTTTGCCGGCTCGCATATCCCCACGCTGCTGGCGGAGGTGAAGGCGACGTTCCACAACATCTTCGCCCACCCGTTCTGGCTCTATGATCCGGAGACTGCGACAGAGGCTTTTCGCGCCCAGGCGCGGCTGGACGGAAACCTGCTCCATGTCGACACGGACTGGGACCTGAGCCCGGTCCGCCGCGACCTGCTGGAGGTCAAGGCCACAGCGCTGTGGCGGCCATTGCTGCTTGAGCTCAAACGGCGCGGCATGCTGCCGGCCGATTGGCGCGCGGTGCTCCGGGCCGGTCTCTTCCTGTCGCCGACGCTGGTCATGAACCTGCGCGCCGGCGCACGCAGCCACACGCCGGTTTCTTCCCTTATTGCCTTGTCGGTGGCGGTCATGGTCGGCAGCGAACCTGTTGCCGGAACCGATCGGGTGACCGATTTTCTAGACCGGATCGATCCCGGAGAGCGTAAAAATTGAGTCTTTCCAACTTGTATATGCATGTATGTATTTTAGTCTTGACATCCGCTCCCGCTGACGCTGAAATATCCGCGCACTTCACCATGAAGTGGCAGGTAAGACGCCGAGGCACAGTGCCGCAAGAGCAGAAACCCGCAGTCTCACCGGACCGGCTACATCAGTCAGAAAAAGCGGTCCGATCATCAAGGGGAACAAGGATGATGCGTAACCTAACAGGACAATTTCGCGCGCTCGTGATGGCCGCCGCCATCGGGCTCGCCGCCGCCCCGGCGGCCTACGCGGCCGATGCGGCCATTCCCACCACGCCCGAGGCAGGAGCGTTCAAGATCGGCATCGAGCCCTGGCTCGGCTATGGCCAGTGGCATGTCGCCGAGGCCAAGGGCCTGTTCAAGACGAACGGGCTGAGCGACGTCCAGATCGTCAACTTCGCCGAGGACAAGGACATCAATGCAGCACTTGCAAGCGGCCAGCTCGACGCCGCCAACATCGCCACCCACACGGCGATGGGCATGGTTGCGGCCGGCCTGCCGGTGAAGATCGTGCTGCTGCTCGACGTCTCCATGACCGCCGACGCGATCATCGCTGGCAAGGACGTCACCTCCACCGCGGACCTCAAGGGCAAGCAGGTGGCCTTCGAGGAAGGCACGACGAGCGACATCCTGCTCAAATACGCGCTCACCAGAAACGGCATGTCGATCGACGATGTGAAACCGGTTCCGATGCCTGCGTCCGACGCCGGCAGCGCCTTGATCGCCGGCCAGGTGCCGGTCGCGGTGACCTATGAACCGTACCTCACCGTCGCCATGGCGCAGAACAAGGACCTCAAGCTGCTGTTCACCGCCGGCGAGGATCCCGGCCTGATCAGCGACGTGCTGGTGGTGCGTGACGAGGTGATCAAATCGCGGCCCGGCCAAGTGCTGGCCATGATCAAGAGCTGGGACGCAGCGCTCAAGGACTACAATGCCGATACGCCCGGTGGGCGCGCCATCATCGCCAAGGCTGTCGGTTCGGACGTCAAGGACCTCAACACCGCCTTTGACGGCGTGCGTTACTACTCACTCGCCGAAAACAAGGCGGCGCTGACCGGTGATTTCACCACCAAGACCTTCGCCGATGTCGAAGCCGCCGCCAAGAACGCCAAGCTGCTGCAGGCCGATGTGACGCCGGAGCAGATGATCGACCCGTCGTTCGTCAAGGCGGCGGAATGACCAAGGCCGGATCGCGGTGGTGACGCAGATGCCCGGGGAGCGTCCCGCTCAAACGGATCCGGCTCGTCCCACGAAACAGGCGAGGCGTCGCCGATCCTCCGGCATCGGCGTGCCCATCGCCAGGTCGCGCTTCCTGGTGATCGCGGTGGCCGTGTTCGTCGGGCTCGGCCTTGCCTGGTGGGCGGCGACCGGACTGGGATTGGTAAAGCCGATCTTCCTGCCATCGCCGGGCAGCGTCGCTATGCAGATCGCCAAGCTCGCGGCCGACGGCACGTTGTGGCTGGACCTCAAAGCCTCGATGTACCGTATCTCCATCGGCTTCCTCATCGCCTCGGCCCTGTCGATACCGATCGGCGTGCTGATTGGCAGTTTCCGTTCCTGGGAAGCGGCCATCGAGCCGCTGGTGGATTTCATCCGCTACATGCCGGTCGTCGCTTTCGTGCCGCTCTCCATCCTGTGGGCTGGCACCGGCGATTCGCAGAAATTCCTGATCATCTTCATCGGCACGTTCTTCCAGCAGGTGCTGATGATCATGGACAATGTGAAACGGGTTCCCGCCGATTTCATCGGCCTTGGGCGCACGCTCGGCCTGCCGGATCGCAAGATCCTGACGCGCATCGTCGTGCCCAGCGCCTTGCCCGGGATCTGGGATACGCTGCGCATCAGCTTGGGCTGGGCATGGACCTGGCTGGTGCTGGCCGAACTCGTCGCCGCCACTTCGGGGCTGGGCTATCGCATCACTGTGTCGCAGCGCTATTTCCAGACCAACACGATCATCGGCTACATCCTGCTGCTCGGCCTGCTCGGCCTCATCACCGACCAGGTGATGAAGGCGCTGGAAAAGGTGCTGTTCAAGCAAGAGGGCCGCTCGCAATGAGGTCCAGCCGATGAGTCTCCCCAAATTGCGGATCGCCGGCCTCCACAAGAGCTTCGGCACGGGCGAACGGCGCACGGAAGTGCTGCGCGATATCAACCTCGATCTTGCCGACAACGAGTTCGTCTCCCTGGTCGGCACGTCGGGCTGCGGCAAGAGCACGCTGCTGTCGATCGTGGCCGGACTGCAGGACTTCGACGCGGGCGATCTCAGCATCGATGGCGCGCCGATCCTGCAGCCTGGTCTCGACCGTGGCGTCGTCTTTCAGTCCTACACGCTGCTTCCCTGGCTGACGGCGCGGCAGAACATCGAGTTTGCGCTCAAGGCCGCTGGTTACGATCGCCCGACCTGCCGCAGGATCGCGCTGGAGCATCTCGAACTCGTCAAGCTGTCTGGTAGTGCGGACCGCTATCCGGCCGAACTCTCGGGCGGCATGAAACAACGCGTCGCCATTGCGCGCGCGCTTTCCTACCGGCCCAAGATGCTGTTGATGGACGAGCCCTTCGGCGCGCTCGATGCCTTGACCCGGCATCAGATGCAGGAACTGCTGACCCAGATCTGGGAGGAACACAGGTTGACCGTCCTGTTTGTCACCCATGATGTGGAGGAGGCCGTCTATCTGTCGGACCGCATCGTCGTCATGGGCATCGGCCCGGGACGTATCACGCAGACATTCAACGTGGATATCGAGCGCCCGCGCCGCGAAGAGGTGATGGAAAGCCCTGTATTCATGGATCTGCAACGCGGCGTGCACAAGGCCATCCGCGAGGGTTCAAAACGCCCGGAAATGGCCTAGGCGCCTGCGGTCGTTCGCAGGTCCAATCACGTCGCCTTGCCGACTGCCGCGTCCAGTTCCAGCTCGCCTTCGGAAATGTCGTCGAACGAGGCGTAGTTCATGTTGTAGAGGCGGGCGTAGAGGCCTTTTCTTGCCATCAGCTGTTCGTGGTTGCCGCTTTCGACGATCTCGCCGTTCTGCAGCACGATGATGCGGTCGGCGCCGCGGATAGTGGCCAGACGGTGGGCGATGACCAGCCCGGTGCGGCCTTCCAGCAGCGTGATCAGCGCCTTCTGGATCAGCATCTCGGTGTAGGAATCGATGCTGGCCGTGGCTTCGTCGAGCACCAGGATCTTTGCATCCGCCACCAGCGCGCGCGCGAAGCTGATCAGCTGGCGCTGGCCCAGCGAGAGATTGCCGCCGCGCTGCTCGAGTTCGGTATCGTAGCCATCTGGCAGGTTCTCGATGAAATCGTGCGCGCCGACGGCTTGTGCGGCTCGGACCACCTTCTCGCGGCTGGCTGATGTCTTGTGGTAGCGGATGTTTTCCAGCACCGAGCCGGAAAACAGGAACGGCTCCTGCAGCACCATCGCGACCTGATCGCCGAGCGAATCCTGGGTCAGGTCACGCACATCATGGCCGCCGACCAGAACCTCACCCGACCAGACATCGTAGAAGCGGTGCACCAGCGCCATCGAGCTCGACTTGCCCGATCCGGTCGGGCCGACAAGGGCTACGGTCTCGCCCGGGTTGACGCGGAAGGAGATGTTCTTCAGCACCGGCTGGTTCGGCCTATAACCGAAAGTGACGTTCCTGAACTCGACCGAGCCGTCCATGTCGCGCGACAGCGCCACCGCACCTTGCTTGTCGCTGACGTCGACCGGCACGTCGAGCACTTCGGAGATGCGCTGGCCCGAAGCCATGGCGCGCTGC
Source organism: Mesorhizobium sp. M7A.F.Ca.CA.001.04.2.1 (assembly GCF_003998485.1). NCBI lineage: Bacteria > Pseudomonadati > Pseudomonadota > Alphaproteobacteria > Hyphomicrobiales > Phyllobacteriaceae > Mesorhizobium > Mesorhizobium sp. M7A.F.Ca.CA.001.04.2.1. Next base: position 14,241 of record NZ_RZQT01000103.1, on the reverse strand, counting down.
ATGACGCTGTACTGCATGGTCAGCGAGCGGATCGGGTCGAAGAAGCGCTGGATGTAGAACAGGAACGCCACCATGACGCCGATGTCGAGGCTGTGCGAGAGCACCATCGACCCGCCGACGACGATGACAGTTGCCATGGCGATGCCGGTCAGCGTGTCGACGATCGGCACCATTACCTGCGCGTATTTCGCCGACCTCAAATGGGCATTGAGGTTGGCCAGCACCTTTTCGTCGTAGAGGTCGAAATTGACGTGCTGGCGCTCGAGGCTCTGCACCGTGCGCACGCCATGGATGCCTTCGGCCAGTGCGCCGTTGGCGATCGAGTTGGTTTCGTGCGCGGCCATGAAGGCGACCTTGGCGCGCGGCAGCCAGAAAAGGCGCACGATGAATAGCACCGGCATGGTCGACAGCGTCAGCAGGCCAAGCCGGAAATCGAGCCACAAAAGCACGCTGACAATGCCGAACAACAGCACGATGTCGCCTACCGACATCACCGACGTTTCGAGGAATTCCTGCATCGAATTGACGTCGCCCTGCAGGCGCGACATCAGCCGGCCGACCTCGGTCTTGTCCATGAAGCTCAGCGAGACCCGTTGCAGATGGCTGAACATGGCGCGGCGCAGGTCCGACAGCACGTTTTCGGCCACCTTGCCGACGACGCTTTCCTGCACATAGCTGGCGGCATAGTTGATCAGGATGATCACGGCGAAAGCGCTGATCGCGGCGATCATCACCGATTGGTCGAGCTTGCCAGCCGTCATGCCGTGGTCGATGGCGTAGCGGATGACCAGCGGGATCGCCAGTTGCGTCAGCGTGAACACCAGCACCGCGGCGACTGAGATGAAAATCCGGTTCTGATACGGCCTCACGAAGCTCCAGATACGCCGCACGATGCGAGGGTCATAAGCTTTGCCGAAGACCTCTTCGTCGTCGCGGTGCGAGCCCACGACCGCCTTTGTCGGTGGCCCGCTGGTGTCTTCCTCCTCGTCGTCGGCCGGTGTCTGCATCACGCGGCTCCCGCCACGGGCCGCTCATCGTCCGGCCGCAACTGCAGGTCATGGAGCGCGCGGTAGCGTCCACCGAGCGCCAGCAACTCCTCATGCGTGCCGCGCTCGACGATCCGGCCGCCCTCGACGAACAGGATCTGGTCGGCATGCATCAGCGAACTCAGCCGGTGCGAGATGATGAGCGTCACGCGATCCCTGGCGAAGCGCTTCATCGCCGCCCGGATCCGCTGCTCGGTGCCGGCGTCGATGGCCGCGGTTGAATCGTCGAAGACCAGCACCGATGGCCGCAGCATCAGGCTGCGCGCAATGGTCAGGCGCTGCCGCTGGCCGCCGGAAAGCGAGGCGCCGCGTTCGCCGACGACCGTGGTGTAACCGGCTGGGAGGCCCATGATGTAGTTGTGCAGCTGCGCGTACTCGGCGGCTTGCCCGATGCGGGTCTCGCGCGCCCAGGGATTGCCGTAGGCGATGTTGTTCTCGATCGAGGTGGTGAACAAGAACGCGTCCTGCTGCACGACGCCGACCGCCTTGCGCAGCGATTGCAGCGTCACCTTGCGGATGTCCTGGCCGTCGATGGTTATCGCGCCTGAGGTGACGTCGTAGAAGCGCGGGATCAGGTGCGCGATGGTCGACTTGCCGCTGCCTGGCGGGCCGACGATGCCGATGGTCTCGCCGGACCTCGCCTCGAAGGAGATGCCCGACAGAGTCGGCCGGTCGCCCGCGCCCTCGTAGCGGAAGCCGACATTGTGGAAGCGCAGCACGCCATCGGTGACGACGAGATCCTTGGCGCCGGGCGCGTCCTCGATGTCGAGCTCGGCGTCGAGCAGTTCGAATAGCCGGCTGCCGCAGGTCGAGGCGCGGGCGAAGGAGTTGACCATAAGGCCGAGCTGGCGCACCGGCATCTGCAGGATGGTCATGAAGGTGAGGAACTGGGCGAGCGTGCCGACGCTGATCTGGCCTGCAATCACTTTCTGGCCGCCGAACCAGAGCACCAGCCCCATGGCGGCCAGGAACGAGAAGTTCATGGCGCTGGTGTTGGAGACGCGGATGTCGACGCGCTGATTGGCAAGCTCCAGCGCCGACAGCTTGGCGCGGTCGAATTTTTCCAGCTCATGCCGCTGTGCCGCAAAGGCCCGCACGACGCGGATGCCGCCGAGGTTCTCATCCATCACCCGGCTCAGCACAGACAGCCGCTCCTGCAACGTCAGCCAGGTGCTGCGCAGTTTGAGCTGGGTGACCGAGGACCGCCAGGCAACGAACGGCACGAAGCTCAGGCTGAGCAGCCCGAGCATGAGATCGGTGCTGATCAGGAGATAGGCGCCGACGCCGATCAGCACGCCGAGCAGCACCACACGCAAAATGCCGGTGGAGAAGAACATGCGCACGCCGTCGAGATCGAGCAGGCCGAGCGTGATCAAATCGCCGGTGTGGACCCTGTCGTGGTAGGCGAAGCTCAGGCGCTGGATCTTCTCGTAGAAGGCCAGCCGCAGTTCATAGCCGGTGCGATGACCGACGGCCTCGCCATAGTAGTTCTGCGCCATGGTGAAGAGGCCGCGCAGGATCGAGACGACGAGCAGCGTCAGCGCCGTGTTCCACAGCGCCTGTTCCGCCGCAGCGCCGGCACCCGCGGCCATCACACCTTGCGCCTGGTCGATGGCGCGTCCCAGCAGGCGTGGAATGAAAAGCTGCAGCGTCGCGGCAATGAAGGTCGAGACGATGGTGATGGCGACCTGCCGGGGATGGCGCAGTGTCATGCGCACGATGCGAAGCAAGGTGCTGAGGCCCTTGCCCCAGGACGCTTCCGCGACGTGAGCAAACGATTTGCCGCGCTCCGGCGCGCTGCTGGTTGCTTGCGTGTTCAAGGAAAATATCCAAACCAATCCGGACGTTAGCCCGGACTAATAAAGCAGACTCAATGTGAGCGGTTGACTTGGCGCTATGTTACGCGGGTCTGGCTTGGCCCTTCAAGAGCCAATGCCGGCATCGCACTGTGCCTGAAGGAAAGCGAACATGCGGCTGTGACCCGGCTGGCACCAGCGGCGGAATCCTGCCGATCTTGCCGAAGGGCGTTGGCCGGACGAGGCCAGCACCTAGTGTACGCAAGCGCCGGCCGGACGGCATGCGACCTTCCATCCGGCCGGAATCCGGTTTGCTAGGCAGGTATCAGGACGGCGATCCGATGCACGCCGACCTCCTTGCTTGTATTTGTCGCCTCGTCGGTCTTGCCTTTGGCGCAGGTGTACATGTCACCCGTCTTGAGCTTGAATTCCTTGTCGGCCTTCTTGATCGTGAACGCACCTGAAGCAATGGTGCAGACCATATCGTTGTCCATCACCATCTGAGGCGCGTGTGCGCCGGGCTGAAATACCACGTCGACAATTGCGATGCTCTTGTAGGCGGGAATGTCGGAGTTGCCGGTGCTGACCTCAACCACCCTGACACCGGGCGCAATCTCCTTGCCTTCCTTCGGGCCGTATTTCTTCGCTGATGCCGCCAGGGTGAACAGAGGCGTTATCGCGGCAGCCGTCACACCGAGAGCAATTGCAGACCTGCGATTCATGGTTTTCATCGCATCCTCCCACATGTTCGCCATGAACGAATGTGCATGGCTGAAATATATTAGCATAAGCGAATGTAATTGTATGCGAGGAAGCGCCCAACCCCGGCATGGCCGCGTGAACTTGGCGGCAGCCGTCAGAGAGGTTCGTACATCGACCATCTGCTTGCCGCAAAAACCCCGCCGCGGCGGACCTTCGGACTGCTGTTGAGCCGCTCAAAAACCCTGGCCGTGCCGCCAGCAGGCGATCCGGTGGCCGGCCGCGACCTCTATGACGGGCGGTTCAGCCTTTCTGCAGTCGGGCAGGACTAGGGGGCAGCGATCGGCGAAGGCGCATCCGGTGTTCGAGATGCCGGCTTCCTCGATCTCGGGTGGGGCGGATAGTTTCGGCTCGGCCTCATCGCAAGACGCGGCCAGCAGCAGGGCCGTATAGGGGTGGTTGGGGCCGCGAAAAATCCGGTCGGAGGAGCCGGTTTCGACCAGGCGTCCGCGATAGAGCACGCCGATCCTGTCGGCCATGTAGCGCACCACCCTGAGGTCGTGGCTGATGAACAGATAGGTCGTGTCCTTGTCGCGCTGCAGGTCGTTGAGCAGGTTGAGAACGGTCGCCTGGACGGAGACGTCGAGCGCGGAGGTCGGTTCATCGAGCACGACGACCTTCGGCACGCCGGCGAAGGCGCGCGCGATTGCCGCCCGCTGCCGCTGGCCGCCGGACAGCGAACGCGATTTCTGCTCGGCCGTGGCGCCGGCGAGGCGAACCGATTGCAGCAGGTCGCCGACGCGGGCTCTCACCTCGCTGCGGCGCAGGCCGGCGAGCCTGCGCAGCGGGCGGCCGAGGATCGTGCCGATCCGCTGGCGCGGATTGAGCGTGCGATCCGGCGACTGGAAGACCATCTGCACGTCGCGGCGTTCGGCAAGGTTTCTCTTCTCGACGCGCGGCGCGACCGTCCTGCCGAACAGTTCGACCGATCCGGCGCTTGGCGTCTGCAGACCGGTGACGATCCGTGCCAGGGTCGACTTGCCAGAACCGGACTCGCCGATCAGCCCGAAGGTCTCGCCCTGGCCGATGTCGAGATCGACGTGGTGCAGCACTGGCTGGCTGCCGAAGGCATGACTGATGCCTTTGCAGGCGATCGCGATGCGGCGTTTTTTTGGCAGGCCGGCGTCTTCGCCTTGGACCATTGGGTGCGCTGGCACGCCGTCCGTCTCCGCCAGTCTTCCGTCCCGCTTGGTGTAGTTGAGCGCCGGGATCGAGGCGATGAGCGCCTTGGTGTAGGCGTGAGAGGGGTTGTCGAAGACATCGCTCGCAACGCCGCTTTCGACCACGGTTCCCGCCTGCATCACCGCCACCCGGTCGCAGGAGCGGCGGATCATATTGATGTCGTGGCTGATCAGCAGGATGCTGGTTTTGTGATCCTTGCGTAAGTCGGAGAGGATGGCGATGATCTCGGACTGGACGCTGGCGTCGAGCGCCGTCGTCGGCTCATCCAGCACCAGCAGCGATGGGTCGAGCGCAATGGCAATGGCGATGTTGGCGCGCTGCTGCATGCCGCCGGAGAGTTCGTGCGGATAGAGATCCAGCACCCGCTCCGGATGGCTGACCCGGACGCGGCCGAGCAGTTCGGCGGCGCGCCCGCGCGCCTCTTCGAGGCAAACCGGGCGATGCCGCATGACCGTCTCGGTGATCTGGCGGCCGATCGTCATGCTTGGATTGAGGGCAGCACCGGGATGCTGGTAGACGGCGGCGATATGATTTCCCCTGAGCCGGCGCAGCTGCTCGGCGGAAAGGTCGCGGATTTCGCGGCCCTGGAATTCCAGCGCCGACGCAGCGATGCGGGCGTTTTTCGGCAGATAGCGCAATATGGCGAGCGCCACCGAGCTTTTGCCCGATCCCGACTCGCCAACCAGGCCGAGCGCTTCGCCTTCGCCGATGTGCAGTGACACGCCGCTGACGGCGGGATGCGATCCCTTGCGCCCGTCATAGGCCACGGACAGCTGGTCTACGTTCAGAACCGAGGAGGACATGGGGACTTGAAACCACTTTCTTCCAGCGCCGCCATCGAGGGCAATCGCTTCCGCTTTCGCAATGCATTATCTCTATAAAATTACTCGGATTAAGCCGGAGCGCAATCTACCTTTCTCGCATCAGCAGAGATTGTCGCCATCTGCCGAGGCAGCGCGACGGTCTCCGGAGCAGATCTGGAAGGAGGCCCGGCATGGCTCGAGACCACATGATCCTCAGCGCATTCTTCTTCAACCCGCAGGGCGATCATCGGATGTCGTGGCGCCACCCGAGGGCGCCGGGGCGGGAGGTGCTGGATTTCGAATTCTACCGCGATCTCGTGCAGGCGGCCGAACGCGCCAGGATCGACACCATCTTCGTCGCCGACCACGTGTCGATCTGGGATTCAGTCAAGAGCGGCGTCGCCCATTACGCCAATGCCCGCCTCGAACCGCTGACGCTGCTATCGGCGCTGGCTAGCGTGACCAAGCATATCGGCCTGATCACCACGGCGTCGAGTTCCTACAGCGAGCCGTACAATGTGGCGCGCATGTTCGCCTCGCTCGACCATATCAGCAAGGGCAGGGCGTCGTGGAACGTCGTCACCTCGGCCATGGATGAGGAGGCGCGCAATTTCGGCCGCGACGGCAATATCGAACATGCTTTCCGCTATGAGCGCGCGGCCGAATTCCTCGATATCGTCAAGGCGCTGTGGGACAGCTGGGAAGACGAGGCGCTGCTGATCGACAAGGCGTCAGGCCATTTCGCCGACCCCGACAAGGTCCATCCCATCGATCACAAGGGCAAGCACTTCAAGGTGCGTGGGCCGCTCAACGTCTCGCGGCCGCCGCAAGGCCATCCGCTAATCGTCCAGGCCGGCTCGTCCGAAGATGGCAAGAACTTCGCCACCGCCCAGGCCGATGCGCACTTCGCCATCTACAGCACCAAGGAGGATGGCATCAAATACCGTCAGGATATCAACGAGCGGCTGGCCCGCCACGGCAGGCGGCCGGAGAGCTTCAAGATCCTGCCCGGCATCCTGCCGATCGTCGCCGCCTCCGAAGCGGAAGGCCGGGAAAAGCAGGAATACCTGCAGACCTTGCTGCCGGATCAGGTCGGCATCGACCTTCTGTCGAGCTGGAGCGGGTTGGACCTGTCGCTGTTCCCGCCGGACGGGCCGCTGCCGCCGCTGCCGGACGAAAGCACGTTCAATGGCGGGCGCACATCGCTCAACCGGGTCAAGCAGTGGGCGAAGCAGAATCTCAGCCTGCGCGAGATCGCGCGCAAGCTCGCCAACAGCGGTTCGGTGCCGACGGTTGCCGGCACGCCGGTACAGATCGCGGACCAGTTGCAGGACTGGTTCGTTTCGGGTGCCGCTGACGGCTTCAACCTGATGTTCCCGCTGCTGCCAGAAGACTGGGTGAATTTTGCCGAACAGGTGGTGCCGGAGCTGCAGCGGCGCGGCGTCTTCCCGACCGAATACGGGCCGGGAACGCTGCGCGACCGTTTCGGCCTAGCACGGCCCGCCAACCGCTTCGCCGAACAGCGCGACAATGCGCGTGCCGTGTCCTGACCGGAAGAACGATCATGACCGTCGCACCAAGATTGCAGCCACGCGAAGCGACCGCGCCGCAGCTCGTCAATGTCCTGCACAGCCCCAAGCGTGTGCGCGTCAAATTCGGCGGCCGCACCATCGCCGACAGCCGCAACGTGCTGGTGCTGCGCTCCAACCATTTCCTGCCGATCTATTTCTTCCCGCCGTCAGCGGTCGACCCATCGGTGCTGAAACCTTCGCTGCATCGCGAGCCGCATCCGGTCGGTGGCGAGACCGCCTATTGGGATATCGACAGCGGCGACAGGCGCAGCGCCAACGCGGCGTGGTCGTTCGTGTCGCCGCCGGATGAAAACCTGGCGCCGCTGGCCGGCCGCATTGCATTCACCTGGAAGGCCGTCGACCAGTGGTTCGAGGAGGAAGAGGAAGTCTTCGTCCACGCCCGCGATCCCTATGCACGCATCGATGTTCTGCAAAGCTCGAGCCATTTGCAGATCTGGTTCGACGGCGAGCCGATCGCCGACAGCCACCGCCCGGTGCTGCTGTTCGAGACGCATCTGCCGACGCGTTTTTATCTGCCCGCGGAAGACATCCGGCTGGAGCGGCTGACGGCGTCCGTCACCACGACGCGATGTCCCTACAAGGGCATCGCCTCTTACTGGTCCGGCCTGCTGAGCGACGGTTCGGTGCGCCCTGATATCGCCTGGAGCTACCGGGATCCCATTGAGGAAATGCCGAAGATCAAGGGCCTCATCGCCTTCTATCCGCAGGCCGTCGACCGCATCCATCTCGACGGCGAGCCCGTCGCATAGATTTTCAATCTTCATTTCAAAGCAGGGATTTCAAAATGACCAGACGCAGAGATATCGACGCAGTTCGCAATCTGTCGGGGGACATCTGGAATGTCGCCGTCGACGAACATCAGGGCGGCTTTCTCAAGCGCCGCGATCTCCTCAGATATGCCGCACTGCTCGGCCTGACCGGCTTTGCCGCCTCGCAGGGGTTGGGAGGCGCGCGCGCCGCGGCTGCCGGCGGCGGCACGGTTCGCGTCGGGCTCGGCCAGCCGACCAAGGCGATCGATCCGGTTTCGGTCACCGATCCGGCCAGCATCGGGGTGATCAGCCAGGTCGGCGAGTATCTGATCCTCGACGATCCGAAGGATGGTCTGCAGCCGAAGCTGGCTCTGTCCTGGGAGGCCAACGAGACGGCCAGCCGCTGGACCTTCAAATTGCGGCAAGGGGTAAAATTCCACGATGGCCGCGCGGTCACCGCCAAAGACGTTGTGGCGAGCTTCGAGCGGCTGGTCGATCCGGCCAGCGGCTCGTCGGCGTTGTCCGCCTACAAGGGCATCCTGTCCAAGGGCGGCGCCAAGCTGGTCGACGACGAAACCGTCGCCTTCGATCTCGACGGTCCGAACAGCAACTTCCCGTTCTATGTCTCCTCCGACGTCTACAATGCCGTCATCCTGCCTGCCGACTATGCCGGTGATTTCGAGAAGACTTTCAACGGCACCGGTCCGTTCAAGCTCGAATCCTTCCGCCCCAAGCAAGGCGCCAGCTTCGTGCGCAATGAGAATTACTGGGGCGACAAGGCGCTGCCCGACCGGATCGAGATCAAGTTCTTCGACGACGAGCAGGCACAGGTGCTGGCTTTGCAGGCCGGCCAGCTCGACGTCATCCCGAGCACGACGCGGCTGGAGCTGGCGATCGAGGGCAATCCCAACTTCAAGCTGCTGAGCGTGCAGGCGAGCTCGCACGACCAGGTGCATCTCAGGACCGACCAGGCGCCGTTTACCGACAAGCGCATCCGCCGCGCGCTGGCGCTCACGATCGACCGAGAGGCTGTGGTCAAGGGCCTGCTCAAGGGCCGCGCCATCGTCGGCAACGACACGCCGTTCGCGCCGATCTTCCCCTCGGCCGATCCATCGGTGCCGCAGCGCAAGCAGGACATTGCCGAGGCCAAGCGGCTGCTTGGCGAGGCGGGCGTGCCCAACGGCTTCGAGGTGACGCTGACCACGGAACGCGCCTATGACATTCCCGACTATGCGGTCATCATCCAGAACTTCGCCAAGAAGGCCGGCATCGACGTCAAGCTCAATGTCCTGCCGCAGGACGCCTATTACGGCTCGGCGACGTTTGGCAGTTCGCCATGGCTGGATTCGGTGCTCGGCATCACCGACTATGGCCACCGCGGCACGCCCGACATCTTCCTCAACGCCACGCTAAAGAGTTCGGGAGCTTGGAACGCGGCACATTTCAACAACCCGGCCTATGACGCGCTGCTGCTTGACTACTCGAAGGCGCGCGACCTGCAGGCACAGCGCCTTGTTGCCCGCAAGATCCAGACCTTGCTGCTCGACGAGACGCCGGCGATCATCAGCTACTTCTCGCAATACAGCCGCATCGTCAGCTCCAAGGTCGAGGGCGTGCGCTTCACCGCGATTTCGCATCTCCTGCTCGACCGCGTTTCCTTCGTCCAGGCATGATCGCGACATGCTGACCGGTCGCATTCTGTCAGCGCGTGTGGGCACACTTGTCCTCACCCTGTGGCTGGTCAGCATTCTGGTGTTCTTCGCCGGGCAGGTCCTGCCCGGCGATGTGGGCCGTGTCATGCTCGGGCCTTTTGCCGACGCGCAAGCGGTGGCGGAACTGAACAAGCGGCTAGGCGCCGACCAGCCGGTTCTCGTCCAGTATTGGCTCTGGTTCAGCAAAGCGGTCACCGGTGACTTCGGCACCTCGCTGTCGATGCGCGGGCCGGTGGCGCCCTTCGTGCTGGAAAGCCTCAAGCGCTCCGCGGCGCTTGCCGGGATTATTTTGCTCTTCCTCGTTCCGCTCGGCGTTGGTGCCGGCGTCATCGCCGGTCTCAATGCCGGCCGCCTCATCGACCGGCTGATCGTGATGGCGGGCGTCTCCTTCGGCATTGTGCCTGATTTCGTTTCCGGCCTGATGCTGCTCATCGTTTTCGGCCTGTGGCTGAACTGGTTCCCGATCTCCGGCGTTGCGCCCGATGGCGCGGGCTTCTGGACGCATGGCTATTATCTGATCCTGCCGGCGCTGCCGCTGGTGCTGAACCTTTCCGGCTATATCGCCCGGATGACGCGAGCAGGCGTGATCGAGGCGATCGCCGCCGATTACACGCGCACCGCCGTCCTGAAAGGGCTCGAGCGGCGCGAGATCATCTTTCGGCACGTGCTGCGCAATGCGCTGACGCCGACCGTCGCGGTGCTGGCGACGCAGACCGGATACATGCTGGGTGGGCTGGTGGTGATCGAGGCGTTGTTCGGCATCCAGGGACTTGGCAATCTGGTCCTGAACGCGGCCAAGGCCCGTGATTTCCCGATGCTGGAGGCAGGCGTATTGGTGATGGCGGCCATCTTCGTGCTGTCGGCGGCGGCCGGCGACCTCTTGCTGGCGCTGCTCGATCCGCGGCAACGCCGCCGGACCTCGCCATGACGGATCTGGCCGAGTTTCCCGCACCGCAGCGCGCCGTGGCGGGCTTTTCGACAATGCGCCGGATTCGCAGTGCTTTCGCCGGATTGCCGCCGTCGGTCGTGGTCGGATTGCTGCTGCTTTTGTTCTGGGTCGCTTGCGCCATAGCAGGCAACCTCTTCGTTCCCTACGATCCCTATGCCGAGGATTTCCTGGCGACGCTGACGCCGCCCGATGCGCTGCACTGGTTCGGGACCGATCAGCTCGGCCGCGATGTGCTGTCCCGCATCATCGTCGGTTCGCGCGACATCCTGCTGGTTGCGCCGCTGGCGACGCTGGCCGGGGTTGCCGCCGGCAGCATCATCGGCCTGGTGCTCGGCTATTTCGAGGGCCTCACCGATGCCATCGGCGCGCGGCTGCTCGATACGCTGATGGCGTTTCCGTTCATCGTTCTCGTCACCATGACGCTGGTGGCGATCGGCCCGTCGAACCTGACCGTCATCCTGGTGATCGGCATCGCCTACGCGCCGCTGGTGGCGCGCACCGTTCGCGCCGCCGTGCGTGAGCAGAAGCAGCGCGACTATGTCAGCGCCGCGCGCCTCGGCGGCGAGGGCGCGCTCGCCATCATGTTCCTGGAGATACTGCCCAACATCAGGGAAACGATCCTCATCGAGCTCGTCACAAGGCTGGGCTACGCGTTCTTCTCGATCGCGACGCTGAGCTTTCTCGGCCTCGGCATCCAGCCGCCATCGGCCGACTGGGGACTGGCCGTCGCCGACGGCTATGGCTTCCTGACCGGCGGAAAATGGTGGGTCGTCCTCTTCAATTCCGGGGCAATCGTCTCGCTGGTGATGGCGACCAACCTGATCGCACAAGGCATTGGCGCCTTCGAGAATAGCGATGCATGAGCCTTGATCCGGGCGCCAAAAAATCTCTTTTGCATTGAAGCTTGACGCGCATCCTTATATCGCATGACTATGAAGAAAATCGGTTTCCTGTCGTTCGGGCACTGGACGCCCTCGTCGCAATCGCAAGTGCGCTCGGCTTCGGACGCGCTTTTGCAATCCATCGACCTCGCCGTCGCCGCCGAGCAGCTGGGCGCGGATGGCGCCTATTACCGCGTGCATCATTTCGCCCGCCAGCTCGCTTCGCCGTTCCCGCTGCTGGCGGCGGTCGGCGCCAAGACCAGCCGTATCGAGATCGGCACCGCCGTCATCGACATGCGCTACGAGAATCCGCTCTACATGGCCGAGGATGCCGGTGCTGCCGACATCATCGCCGGCGGGCGCCTGCAGCTCGGCATCAGCCGTGGCTCGCCCGAGCAGGTGATCGATGGCTGGCGCCATTTCGGTTACGCGCCGCCGGAAGGCAAAAGCGACGCCGACATGGCGCGGCATCATGCCGAGGTCTTCCTCGAGACGCTGCGGGGCGAGGGGTTCGCCCAACCCAATCCGCGGCCGATGTTCCCCAATCCGCCCGGCCTCTTGCGCCTCGAGCCGCATTCGGAGGGTCTGCGCGAGCGGATCTGGTGGGGTGCGGCTACCAACGCCACGTCGGAATGGGCAGCCAAGCTCGGCATGAACCTGCAGAGCTCGACACTCAAATTCGACGAGAGCGGCAAGCCGTTCCACATCCAGCAGGCCGAGCAGATCCGCATCTATCGCGAGGCCTGGAAGGCGGCCGGTCACAAGCGCGAGCCGCGCGTCTCGGTCAGCCGCAGCATCTTCGCGCTGGTCGACGATCGCGACCGCGCCTATTTCGGTCGCGGCAACGAGAGCCGCGACCAGATCGGCTTCATCGAGGAGAACACCAAAGCGATCTTCGGGCGCAGCTACGCGGCCGAGCCGGATGTGCTGATCAAGGAATTGGCGCAGGACGAGGCGATCGCCGAAGCCGATACGCTGCTGCTCACCGTTCCGAACCAGCTCGGCGTCGACTACAATGCGCATGTCATCGAGGCGATCCTGACCCATGTCGCTCCAGCGCTGGGCTGGCGCTGACGCCGGATCGATCAGGGCCGAGTTTTCCAGGGAGGTACACAATGCCAAAGAAGGCCTTGATCGCCTGGGGCGGCTGGGAGGGCCATACGCCGGAGCAGAGCGCGAAGCTCGTTCGCACCTTGCTTGAGCGAAACGGCTTCGACGTCACGCTCGGCGAAGGCACCGCGATGTTCGCCGGTCCGGAGCTTGCTTCCTTCGATCTCATCGTGCCCGTCATCACGATGTCGACGATCGAAAAGGCCGAGTTGCAGAACCTGACGCTTGCGGTTCGCGGGGGAAGCGGGCTCGGCGGTTTCCACGGGACGATGGGCGACAGTTTCCGCAATGAGCCCGACTATCAGTTCATGACCGGCGGCCAATGGGTGGCGCATCCCGGCAACATCATCGACTACACTGTCGCGATCACCCGGCCGGACGATCCGATCACAAAAGGCATCAGCGATTTCGCCTACCGGTCGGAGCAATATTACATGCATGTCGACCCAAGCAATGAGGTGCTGGCGACCACCACCTTCACCGACGCGCATTTTCCGGGGATAGGCGGCGTCGTCATGCCGGTCGTCTGGAAACGGCGCTATGGGGCGGGGAAGGTTTTCTACAGTTCCCTTGGTCACACGGCGGATGAGTTCGCGGTGCCGGAAATGGCGCTGATGGTGGAGCGGGGTTTGCTTTGGGCGGCGCGGGGGTAGAAGCAGGCGAAGTTCGTGAAAATCTGATGGAATTCACAGGAAATCTACGGAGATATCCAATGAACGATTTCAGTTGGTCCGCTTCCGAAAAGAAGCTCGCCCGCCACGCCTTCGATAAGGCTCTTGAGGCGGCCCTCGCAAAGACGATGGCCGAATTCAAGAGCAAGGCCAGTGCGGTGACGGTTCCCTCCCAGATGTGGGAGCTGGAAGACTATTTGCGTGAACAGCGGCGGGATATCGATCGGACGTTCGACTATCGCTATTCGCAGCTCCTTTATGTCTTCACTCATCTCATCCGAGCAGGCTGCCTCGATGAAAAGCTGCTTGCCGGTCTGTCGCAAGACAAGCGGGATGTCATTCGGCGGGACCTTGCCTTTGCGGCGGGACGCCTGGCCAGCGGATGACGACGGCAGGGAGTGCGGCCGCGTCCCAATCCCTGCCATGCTGGAAAAGCGGCCGTTGTCGTACTACCATCCCGTCACATGGCGAGGGGGATGAGATGGACCATCAGCGTACTGTTTTTCTGATCGGAGCAGGTTCCGTTGGTGACGACGAGCAAGCCGTGTTCACGCTGCACGTGAACGGCGCTGCATGCAATCTGAAATGCAGTTATCGGGACAAGGTGATCTAGGCAGAAGAGGAAGATTTTTTCGAGGCTCTGTTCCAAATCCGTCAGGCACTCGAAGTCGATGGCCTGCTACCCTTCTGTTACGGAGCAAGCGCCAATGTTTATCCGGAAAATACCGTGATGGAGAAAAGTCGCGGATTGATAGCCTGCAAGGTGAAGACGGGGCAATTTCCGCAAGAGAGCGATCTGGTCGACATATTTGATGATGGCGTCGACGTGGTTCCGGTTTTCGTCCATATGCAGCAGGAATTTTGGGAAGAATGGCTGACTTCGCTGCCTTCCTAGCTGCTGGCGTTCATCCAATCCCGCCCGTAACCAGATAGGCGCCGGCGCTGCGCCCATCCTCCAGCCGCACAATAGCCGTCACGATCGAGCCATACG
>NZ_RZQT01000102.1:0-21125 GCF_003998485.1 Mesorhizobium sp. M7A.F.Ca.CA.001.04.2.1 | reverse complement strand
CCCTCACACCTTGACCAATTGCTCCACGCGGTCCTTCTCGCCAAAAATCCTGAGATACCGCTCGATCTCTTTCACATCGCCGGTCGCCTTGGCCGGATTGTCCGACAGCTTGACCGCTGGCCTGCCATTGGCCTCGGTGACCTTGCAAACCAGCGATATGGCGTCGAGGCTGTTGGTTTCCGTCGGCGCGCAGCCTTCGAAATCATTGGTCAGATTGGTGCCCCAGCCGAAGGACATGCGCACCTTGCCCTTGAAGTGGCGATAGGTCTCCTCGATGGTCTCGACCTCGAGCCCGTCGGAGAAGATCAGCAGTTTCTGCTTGGGGTCCTTGCCCTTGTCGCGCCACCAGGACAGGATTTTTTCGCCGCCTTCGATCGGCGGCGCGCTGTCGGGGCGAAAGCCCGTCCAGTCGGCCACCCAGTCCGGCGCATCGCGCAGGAACGATGCTGTGCCGAAGGCGTCGGGCAGCACGATCAGCAGATTGCCGCCATAGTAGCGCTGCCAGTCCTGCAGCACCTTGTAAGGCGACTGTCTCAGCTCTTTTTCCGAGTCGGCAAGCGCGGCAAACACCATCGGCAGCTCATGTGCGTTGGTGCCGAGCGCTTCGAGGTCGTTGTCCATGGCCAGAAGCACGTTGGAGGTGCCGGTGAACGCCTCGCCGATGCCTTCCTTCAACGCTTCGACACACCAGCGCTGCCATAGGAAGGAATGGCGCCGGCGCGTGCCGAAATCCGAGATGCGGATGCCGGGCAGCGCCTTCAGCCGCTCGGTCTTGGCCCACATCTTGGATTTGGCGCGGGCATAGAGCACGTCGAGCGCGAAAGGCCCGAACGCCCGCATCGCCGCGCGAGATCGGAGTTCATTGATGATGGCGAGCGCCGGGATTTCCCACAGCGTGGTGTACATCCACGGCCCGCTGAAGGTCAGTTCATACTGCCCGTCGCACTTCGACAGCTCGTATTCGGGCAGCCGGAAGCCTTCCAGCCAGGCGAGGAATTCCGGTTCGAAGATCTGCTTGCGGCCGTAGAAATTGTTACCGCCGAGCCAGATCATCTCCTTCTTGGAGAAGCGCAAGGTGCGGGCATGGTCGAGTTGTTCGCGCAATTCGCCCTCGTCGATCTCGTCGGCAAGGCGCACCGAGGTCGTGCGGTTGATCAGCGAGAAGGTTGCGTCGACCTTGGGATACATGCCCCAGATCATCTGCAGCATCAAAAGCTTGTAGAAATCCGTGTCGAGCAAGCTGCGCACGATCGGGTCGAGCTTCCAGGTGTGGTTGTAGACGCGCCGCGCAATATCGGTCTTAGCCATGTTTCAACACCGCCTTCGCTGCCTGCCATCCACAATTGCGACAGGCCTCATAGCATCGAATCGGCCGCAACGCTGCCCGCTTTCAGGCTGGCCCGACAAAAAGAGCTGCCTGCATGCGGCGGCGCGCAGCCCGGCATCAGCTTGCGGATTTGCCGCCCATCACCCTGAGCGCCGGACGCTTGCGGCGGCTGACGATGCGGCCGGCCACAGGGGCGTCGGCGCGCCCATCGTCCCCCGCTTTCTCGGCAAACAGCCAGTCGACGAACACCTGCACGATCGGCGTCGTCCGCATCTCGTTGCGGCAGACGACATAAAAATCGTCGACCGCCGGCACCGACAGGCTGAACGGCGCGACCAGCATGCCCCTGGCCAGCAGCGCGCTTGCCGTCACCGAGTCGCCCAGCGCCACGCCATGGCCGTGCACCGCTGCCTCGGTCGCCATACGCGCATCGCCGAGGTGATGGCGGCGGCCCCGCTCCAGGTCCAGCGCATCGGCGGCAGCCAGCCAGGTGTGCCACTCGCGGCCGTCATCGCCATGCAGGAAGACATGATCGGCGAGATCCCTGACGCTGCGGATCGGCCGGTTGTTGATCAAGGTCGGGCTGACCACGGGGAACAGTTCGAGGCCCGACCATTTGCGCATCCAGCAATCGGTCCAGCTGCCGTCGCCATAATGCACGCAGACATCGATATTGGGCGCCCGCAAATCCTTGGGATCGTTGGACGGAATAAGCGTCAGCCTTATGTCGGGATATTGCGCCATGAAACTGCCGAGCCGCGGTGTCATCCACAGCAACAGTAGCGCCGGCACGCAGGAGACCGAAAGTGTGCCGCTGCTCGCCGGCCTTGTCATGCGCTGGGTGGCGGCGGCGATGCCGTCGAACGCGGTCGACACCGCCGGCAGAAGCTCCGCGCCATGCGGTGTCAGCTTGACCCGCTGGCCGACCCGCTCGAACAGCTTGACACCGAGCGACTGCTCGAGCGCCTTGATCTGGTGGCTGACGGCGCCATGCGTGACGTTCAGCTCAGTCGCCGCCTTGGTCAGTGAACCATGGCGAGCCGTTGCCTCGAAGGCGCGCAGCGGATTGAGCGGTGGCAGGCGCTTGGTCATGGTACCACTTTGTTGTGAGATTTTCTCACAGAAAACACCCTAACAATATCAATTGATTTTTCAATGCCACTGCCAGACACTTGAGTTTAGAACAGCATCAAGACATGAAATCTGCAGGCAGCCAGCGGGACAGCGGCCCGGCCGGATGACGGTCGGTTCGCAGGCGTCACCCGCGCCGGCACTGCATCAGCCCAGGAGGAGCGGACATGGGATACGATCGCGGCAAGCTCGATGCGTTGCGTCGCAAATATGGTGAAAGCCATGGCGGCGAGATGTTCGACCCGAAATTCCGCAAGGTCGCCGACAAGATCTTCTCCAAGAGCGGCACGCGGCTGGCGCCCTATTCAGGCATCCCGACCTTTCTCGCCGCGCCCTACCGCGAAATATCGGCCGACAATCCGGATTTCGGCGATTTGCAGGTGGCGATGATCGGCGTGCCGATGGATCTCGGCGTCACCAACCGCCCAGGCTCGCGCTTCGGGCCAAGGGCGTTGCGCGCCATCGAGCGCATCGGGCCCTACAATCACGTGCTGGAATGCGCGCCGACGCATGAGCTCAGGGTCGCCGACATTGGTGACACGCCGTTCCGCAGCCGCTACCGGCTTGAGACCAGCCATGAGGATATCGAGCGCCGCACCAACCAGATCGTCGATGCCGGGGTCATTCCGCTGTCGATCGGCGGCGACCATTCGATCAGCCATCCAATTCTGAAGGCCGTCGGCAAGAAGGCCCCGGTGGGGTTGATCCATATCGACGCCCACTGCGACACCAGTGGCCTGTTCGACATGACCAAGTTCCACCATGGCGGCCCGTTCCGCAACGCTGTGCTTGACGGCGTGCTCGACCCGACGCGCACGATCCAGATCGGCATCCGCGGCTCGGCCGAATATCTGTGGGAGTTCACCTACGAGTCCGGCATGACCGTGGTGCATGCCGAGGAGGTGACCGGCCTCGGCATTCCGGCGATCATCGAGAAGGCGCGCAAGATCGTCGGCGACGGCCCGACCTATGTCTCCTTCGACATCGACAGCGTCGATCCGGCCTTCGCGCCGGGCACCGGCACGCCGGAGGTCGGCGGGCTGACGACGCGCGAAGTGCTCGAACTCTTGCGCGGCCTCAAAGGTCTCAACATCGTCGGCGGCGACGTCGTCGAGGTGGCGCCGCAATATGACGCCACCACCAACACCGCGCATGCCGCCGCACAGGTGCTGTTCGAGATACTGAGCCTGATGGTGTTCAGCCCGGCGATAACAGGCAAGGGCGCCTGACGTCTAGAAAAGCAAAGGCAGCCGCCGCGCTGGAGCCGGCGGCCGACCCGAACAAACAAAGCTTCCAGACAGGGGAATGACAATGACAATCCGTAAGACATTTGCCTCCATCGCCGCCGTGCTGATGCTCGGCACGGCCGGTTTCGGCCTCGCAGTTCAGGCCGCTAGCGCCGATGCGCTGGCGGACATCACCAAGGCCGGCACCATCAATGTCGGCGTCTTCGCCGACTTTCCGCCCTTCTCCTCGGCCAGCGCCGACATGAGCCTCAAGGGCTATGACATGGATGTCGCGCAATACATCGCCGATACGCTCAAGGTGAAGCTCAATCCCATCGCCGTCACCGGCCAGAACCGCATCCCGTATCTGAACGATCATCGCGTCGACCTGCTGATGAGCGTCGGCTATTCGAAGGAACGCGAGCAGGTCATCGACTTCGCCGCTGCCTACGCGCCCTACTACATCGCCGTGATCGGTCCGGCAGCGCTTGCCGTCAAAGGCAAGGAAGACCTCGCCGACAAGTCGATCGCCGTCAATCGCGGCACGCTGGAAGACACCTCGCTCACCGAGGCAGCACCGGCATCGGCCGACATCAAGCGCTTCGACAACTACAATTCGGTGATCCAGGCCTTCATCTCCGGCCAGACGCAGCTGATGGTCGTCGGCAACGATGTCGGCGCGCAGGTGCTGGCCAAGCAGGACGCACTGAAGCCGGAGCAGAAGTTCCAGCTTCTGACCTCGCCCTCGCATATCGGCCTCAACAAGAACGAAGACGGCCTGAAGAAGGCCGTCAACGATGCGGTCGCCAAGATGCTGGCCGACGGCAAGCTGGACGAAAGCTCGAAAGCCTGGCTGAAGACGCCGCTCAATCCCGACAATCTCAAGGATTGAGTTTCCGTGGCCTTTGGCTGGCTCCCGGGTGCCCTGGGCGACATCGCGCATGGCGCGGCCACGACGATCCTGCTGATCGCCGTGACCACGCTGGCCGGAACGCTGCTCAGCATCCTGGGTGCCGCGGGGCGGCGAAACGGCCCGGTGCTGCTCAAGCGGGCAATCGCCTGCTATGTCGAGGTGATGCGCAACACGCCGTTCCTGGTGCAGTTGTTCTTCATCTTCTTCGGGCTGCCCAGCCTGGGCGTCCGGCTCGACCCGCTCCTGGCCGCGATGCTGGCGATGACGCTCAACATGGCGGCCTACACCATCGAGATCGTCGGCGCCGGGCTTGACGCCGTGCCCGGCGGGCAGACGGAAGCAGCGCTGGCCCTTGGGCTGCGGCCACGCCAGGTGTTCGTCAAGATCGTGCTGCCGCAGGCGCTCAAGATCATCTACCCCGCGCTCACCAGCCAGATCGTCATCATGATGCTGGAGTCCGCCGTCGTGTCGCAGATCGCCGTGCGTGAGCTGACCTACGAGGCCGACATGCTGCAGGCACGCACCTTCCGCTCCTTCGAGACCTATTTCGTCGTGACGCTGGTCTATCTCGCTCTGTCGATGGCCTTGCGCCGGCTGCTGGTGTCAGGCGGGCGCCGCGCGCTCGGAGCCGGTGTGTCATGATCGAGTTCACCTTCTGGGACATCGTGCGCAACCTACTGCTCGCCGCCCGCTGGACGGTGCTGCTATCGCTGGCCGCCTTTATCGGCGGCGGCATCGTCGGCATGATCGTGCTGTTCTTCAGGATCGCTGAGAACAAATGGAGCCGGCGTGTCGCCTCCGGCTACATCGCCCTGTTCCAGGGGACGCCGCTCTTGATGCAGCTGTTCCTGATGTTCTTCGGCCTGCCGATGCTTGGTCTGCGCATCGAGCCTTGGACGGCGGCGGCGCTCGGCCTCACCTTCTTCGCCAGCGCCTATCTCGCCGAAATCTGGCGCTCTGGCGTCGCGGCGCTGCCCCTCGGCCAATGGGACGCCGGTGCCAGCCTCGGCCTGCACTATCTGCAGGAACTCAGGCTGATCATCCTGCCGCAGGCGTTTTCGATCACCCGCGCACCCACGGTCGGCTTCCTGGTGCAGCTGATCAAATCGACGGCGCTCACCTCGATCATCGGCTTCGAGGAGCTGGTGCGGACCTCCAACGCCATCAACAATGCGACCTTCGAACCGTTCAAGGTATACGGGCTGGTGGCGCTGATCTTCTTCGTCATGTGCTTTCCGCTGACGCAATACGCCCGCAGGCTCGAGAAACAGGCGGCTGCTCGCTGACGCGCCAAGGCAGCGCCCGATTTCAGACCGGCAACCCAAGCTGCTTGCGCAGGCTCTTGTCGAATGCGGATGCGGGGACGAAACGGCGCAGGAAACTGACCTGGCGCGCCATTTTTCCCGCCGCATAGCGTTTCTTCGGCGCGGGATCGGTCGCTGCTGCCAAAATGGTCTTGGCGACCACTTCGGGCGCATCGCCTTTTTCCATCGATTTCCGCACTGACATAGTCATCCCGGCGCGCGCGGAGTCGTAGATTTCGAGCGACCGGTCGGGGGCGGCAAGATTGTCCTCGAATGATGTGCGGGTATAGGCGGGCTCCACCAGCGAAACGCGAATGCCGAAGGGGCGCAATTCGTGATCGAGCGACTCGGAATACCCTTCGATGGCGTGTTTGGTCGACGAGTAAAGCGCGAAATAGGGAGCGGGGATGAACCCCTGTACCGAGCTCAAATTTACGATTCTGCCCTTCCCTTGGCGCCGCATTGCCGGCAGCACCGCGTTGGTCACGCGCAAGACGCCGAAGACGTTCACGTCGAACAGCGCTTTAGCCTGGGCGGTCGAGGACTCCTCCGCGCCGCCAAACAGGCCCATGCCGGCATTGTTGACAAGCACGTCGATGCGTCCGGCCGCGGCCAGAACGTCATCGACCATTGTCGCGACGGACGCGTCGTCGGTCACGTCGCAGGTCAGCATGGTCACGCCGGCGGATTGCTGTGAGGCCGTGCGACGGCTGGTTCCGAAGACGCGAAAGCCAGCGCCGAGCAAGGCGTCGGCGGTAGCGCGCCCGATGCCGGAAGATGCCCCTGTGACAAGGGCGACGCCGGGATTGGTCTTGTTCATGGAATCATATCCTTCTTTGCGTTGGATCGGATTGGGAAAACCATTGAGATAGGCCGGGGCAAAGGGCGTCGGTCATGACTGCGTCTGGCCACCGCTAGTTCCAGCGTCTGAACAGGGCGCTGGCATTCACGCCGCCAAAGCCGAAGCCATTGGCGATCGCGTACTCCGTCTCCATGTGGCGGGGTGCGTTTGCGACGAAGTCGATTCCGTCGCCGGCCGGATCGGCCTCGCCCAGGTTGAGGGTTGGCGGGGCGACCTGATCCCTGAGCGCCAGGATTGCGAAGATCGCACCAAGCCCGCCGGCCGCTCCGAGCAGGTGTCCGGTCGCCGATTTCGTGGCACTGACAGCTATCGCGAAATCGCGCCCGAACACGCTCTTGATCGCTTCGATCTCACCCAGGTCGCCGACTGACGTGGAGGTCGCATGCGCATTGAGATGACGAACGTCGCGTGGCGAAATCCCTGCCTGGGCAATCGCGATCTGCATGGCCCGGCGCGCGCCGTCGCCGTCCTCTGGCCCGGAGGTGACGTGATGGGCATCCGCCGTCGTGCCGTAGCCGACGAGCTCAGCAATCGGTTTTGCGCCGCGCGCCAACGCGTGGCTCAACGCCTCGATGACCAGCACGCCGGCCCCTTCGCCCATGACGAAGCCGTCCCGCGATGTGTCGAAAGGGCGCGAGGCTTGGGCCGGCGCCCAATTGAAGCCGGTTGAAAGAGAACGAGCGGCGGCGAAACCGCCGAGACTGACGGTATTGATGCACGCTTCCGTTCCGCCGCACACGGCGATGTCGGCTTCGTTGGCGCGGATCAGGCGGGCGGCGTCGCCGATCGCCTGGATGCCCGCCGCGCACGCCGTCACCGGTGCGCCGAGTGGACCTTTGAAGCCATGACGGATCGAGATGTGGCCCGCCGCGAGGTTCACCAGGAAGGACGGCACCGTAAAGGGAGACAGGCGGCGGGCGCCACGCAGGTCCACCGTGCGCACCGCCTCGGTGATGGCCGGGAACCCGCCGACACCTGAAGCGATGATCGTGGCCGTGCGCAGGCGATCCGTCTCCAAGGCAGGCTTCCATTGCGCCTGCGCAAGCGCCTCTTCCGCCGCCGCCAGCGCGAAGAGAATGAACCGGTCTACCTTGCGCTGATCCTTCGCGGACAGGACGGCATCGGCATCGAAACCAGCCTCGGGGTCTTCGCCCAGGGAGGGAACCACGCCGCCAATCTTAGCCGGCAGCTCTCCCACCACATCGTCAGGAAGCCTGCGAACGCCAGACCGGCCAGCAAGCAGGCGTGACCAGGACGCTTCGACATTGGCGGCAAGGGGCGTGACCGCACCCATGCCCGTGACGACAATCCGTTCCATCTGCTCTCCTATCCTTGCTGTGCTGGCGCTGCTCGCGCCGTTCAAGTAGCGACTGCTTCGCGAACCTGATCGGCCGCCGCATCCAGAAAAGCCTGCGCAAGGTCGGGGTCGTTGACGACCCGCGACAGCACGACCGCGCCGACCATCGTCGAGAGAACGGCCATTGCCTTGTTGCCGGTCTTTTCGCTGTCGCCCTCGCCAACCCAACCGCCGAGCATCCCGAGGTACGCCTTGATGCCGGCTTCGAATGATGCCTTCACCTCGGCACCTTGCCTGGCCGCATCCGAGCCGAGCGCAACGACCGGGCAGCCGTCCATCTTTTCTCCGCGATGATCCATGCTGAGGTAGAATGAGATCACCCCGTCGAGCGGGTTCCCGGGATTTGCCGCGGTCGCGGCCGACCATTTGTGGGTGGCGCTTTCCATAGCCCGCCTGGACGCCAGCGCCGCCAGATCGTCCTTCGACTCGAATTGCTTGTAAAAGGCGCCCTGGGTCAGCCCGGCCCCTTTCATCAGATCCTTGAGGCCGATGCCGTCGAACCCGCGCTCCCGAAAAAGCCGGCTTGCCACATTGATCACGGTCTCACGGTTTTCCGCGGCCTGAGTGCGACTTACACGCATCGTCATCTCCTTTTTTAGATTGCATTCGTAATCTATACCCTATATAGAGGGTGAACGCAATCTAAAAAAGGACAAATGAGATGATCCGCAAAACCTTGGGCGCCTCGCTGCTGGCGGCGCTGTTTCTTGCAACCCCGGCTCTTGCCGAGGAAGCCACCATCGGGCGCCCGATCGAAGGCGGTAGCCTGCACCAGGGACACCTGGACATGGTGGCCTACTACGTTCCGCGCGGCGACCTGCTTGAGGTCACCGCCACTTTCGCACCGAAGGCCGGGGGTGATCCGCTGCGGGTTGTCATGGGCCTCGCCAACAGTGACTCCGTGGCGTTTTCCATACCTGGCCACCCGGGCTCGCTCTACGCGTTCTCAAGGTCCGGTGAGGAGGTGACGGTCTCGACCGAGACGGACACATCCCTGCGAGCCGACGCGACAATGCCCTGACCTGACGCGCAGGCCGCGGCCGAGCGATGCTGGCCGGGGTCTCGCGTCGGAACGGCGCGCCACCGATAAGTTTGGAGAGAGGTCACATGCTTTACAGCTATTTTGTCGAGAAATCGATCCGGCAGAGCTTCGACGACGTCAACAACCATCGCTGGGATGCGGCGGTGAAGGCCATCGCGCCGCATGTCCATCACCGGGTTGGTGGCGCACACGCGCTTGGTGGCGAGCGTCACGACAAGCAAGCCCTGCGCCGGTGGTTCGAGCGCCTCGGCCGTGTTCTGCCCACTCTCCATCTCACGGTCAACCACGTGTGGGTGAAGGGCTGGCCCTGGCATACCACCGTGTTTGCCCAGTGGGATGGCACCGCTACCCTGCTCAATGGCGATACGTCCTACGTCAACCGTGGTCTCCACGTGTTCACGCTGCGGTGGGGCAGGGTTCATGCGCTCGAGGAATTCTACGATTCACAGGCGGCGGCGCGCGCTCTCGCCGCCCAGGCCGCAGCCGGCCTCGAAGAAGCTGTCGCCGAACAGATAACAAGCTAGCACAAG
This sequence comes from Mesorhizobium sp. M7A.F.Ca.CA.001.04.2.1, assembly GCF_003998485.1. Taxonomy (NCBI): domain Bacteria; kingdom Pseudomonadati; phylum Pseudomonadota; class Alphaproteobacteria; order Hyphomicrobiales; family Phyllobacteriaceae; genus Mesorhizobium; species Mesorhizobium sp. M7A.F.Ca.CA.001.04.2.1. The sequence goes on along the minus strand of NZ_RZQT01000102.1, from coordinate 11,433 downwards.
CGCGGTCCGAGGACGCCCAAGGTCTACGGGCCGGTGGCGCCGATCGTCTTCGTCTCGTGCCTTGCGCCCACGCACTATGCGCGCAGGCTCGAGAAGCGAGCGCTGGCGCGCTGGACTGCAGGCCCTGCATCGATGCCGGTGCTGTCGCGGCAACGGTCGAGCCGAGGCAGGCATACAGCTTTCCTCTTGGGAATAGGACTTGACATCTTGCCGTTCGAATTGTCCATTTGAAGCTTGACCGGGCCGAACGGGGCGGCGAGGGACAGGGGCAAACCGGCGGGTGGATAGACAGTCGAGTCGAGTGCTGTTGAGGACGGTCGGGCTGACAAAAGCCTTTCGAGGGCTAGTTGCCCTGCGTGATCATTCCATCGAGCTCCACGAACGTGAAATCATTGGGGTAATCGGGCCGAATGGCTCGGGCAAGAGCACGCTTTTCAACCTGATCACCGGCTTCTCCCAGCCGAATTCCGGTAGCATCGAGATGGAGGGCCGGTCGATCGTCGGCCTGCGCACATCGCAGATCGTCGCGATGGGCATCGCCCGCACCTTCCAGGGCTCTCGCCTGTTCGGCAGCCTCAGCGTCGCGCAGAACGTGCTGACGGCGGCGCAGTTGCGCCATCCTGTCGGCGCCGCCGATACCGTGCTGCGCGGTCGGCGTTATCGCGAGCGGGTGGCCGCGACCCGGCAGAAGGCCGACGAACTCCTCGACCTCATGGGCCTGACAGATCAGGCCGGCAGGGTCGCCGCGGATCTTCCCTACGGCGATCAGCGGCGGCTGGAGATTGCGCGTGCGTTGGCGACCGGCCCGCAACTGCTGTTGCTCGATGAGCCCGCTGCCGGTCTTGATTCCAACGAGACCAAGGTGTTGGCAGCGCTGATCCGGACGATCCGTGACCGCTATGGCGTAACGGTGGTCGTTGTCGAGCACGACATGGACCTGATCATGGCGCTGTGCGAACGCATCCAGGTGCTGGCGACTGGCGAGGTGATCTGCGTCGGAACACCGGAGCAGGTACGCGAACACCCGAAAGTGCGGGAGGCGTATCTTGGCCACGCCTAGCCCCGTTCTGCTCAGTGTCGAGAACCTCGAGGTCAATTTCGGCGCGGTGCGTGCGCTGAAGGGCATTTCGCTCGACGTCCATGCCGGCGAGGTGGTGGCGTTGGTGGGCGCCAACGGCGCCGGCAAGAGCACGACCTTGCGCACCATTTCCGGCCTGTCGCGGCCGCGCGGCGGCAGGATCATCTTCGATGGCAAGCCGATTGGAGGTGTCGCTCCGTCGCGCATCGTAAGTCTGGGCATCGCGCAGAGCCCGGAGGGCAGGCGCCTGTTCGGCGGCCTGACGGTGGCTGACAATCTGCGGCTCGGCGCCTGCACCCGCACCGACAAGGATGCCATCCTCAGAGACAGCGAGCGCATGTTCATGCTGTTCCCGATTCTCAAGCAGCGGCTGAAGCAGCTGGCCGGGACGCTGTCGGGCGGCGAACAGCAGCAGCTTGCTTTGGCGCGCGCGCTGATGGCGGCGCCGCGCCTGCTGCTGCTCGACGAGCCTTCGCTCGGCGTTGCGCCGCTGCTGGTGCGCCACATCTTCAGCGCGCTTGCCGAACTGAAGCGCCAGGGCATGACGATGCTTCTGGTGGAACAGAACATCACGCTCGCGCTGGACCTCGCCGACCGCGCCTATGTGCTGCGCACGGGCCAGGTGGCGCTGTCTGGCCGGTCCGCGGAACTGCGCGACAGCGAACGCGTGGCGCAGGCATATCTCGGGGCGGCAACATGACCCAGCTGGACTATATCCTTCAGCAGATCGTCAATGCGGTGAGCCTCGGCAGCCTCTACGCACTGGTGGCGGTCGGCCTGTCGATCGTCTTCGGCGTCCTCAAGCTGACCAATTTCGCGCATGGCGACGTCATGATGGTAGGTGCTTTCGGGGTTGCCTTGCTGGTCGGCATCGGCGTTCCGTTCCCGGTCGCCGTGATCTGCGGCATCGCCGCGGCCGCCGCCGCCGGCTTCCTCATCGAACGCATCGCCTACCGCCCGATCCGCGACGCGCCCGACGTTGCGCGACTGCTGACCAGCCTCGCCGTCACCTACATCATCGAGAATGTCGGCATCCTGGTGTTCACCTCCTCGCCGCGCAATTTTCCACTCCCCGATATTCTCAACACCTCCTGGGAAATGTCGAACGGCGCCATCACCTTCACCAGCATCAATCTCCTGACCATCGCGCTGACCTTCGTGTCGCTGCTGCTCCTCGGCTGGTTTATCACGCGCACCACGACTGGGCTCGGCATGCGCGCCGCAGCCGAGGACATGTCGGCGGCACACCTTGTCGGTCTGAACGTCAACCGGCTGATCATCGTCGCCTTCATCGTCGCATCCGCCTATGCCGGCCTCGCCGGCATTTTGTGGGCGGCGCAGGCCGGCGTGGTGCAGCCGCAGATGGGCTTCACGCCGCTCCTGAAGGCTTTCGTGGCGGCAATCATCGGCGGCTTCGGGTCGATCGCGGGCGCCCTGGTCGGCGGCTACATATTGGGCGCGCTGGAGATATTCATCGTCGCATTCCTGCCGAGCAGCGTCTCGTCTTATCGCGACGCAATCGTCTTCGCCGTGCTGATCGCCTTTCTCTTGGTGCGCCCGGGCGGGCTGCTCCAGCCAAACCGGGAGATAAAGCTGTGAGCCGGGAAGCGCGGATCACACTCCTCGTCCTCGTCGCCCTGGTGGCGGGGGCAGCTGTCGCATTCGGTGCGCCGCACGTGCTGAGCGACTATTTCGTCCGGATTATCCTGCTGATCGCGCTGAATGCAATCCTGGTGCTGGCGCTGTCGCTGAGCAACGGTTTTACGGGCGTGTTTTCGCTCGGCCATGTCGGCTTCATCGGCGCCGGCGCGTATATTTCGGGAATCCTGTCGATCCCGGTGCAGCAGAAGATGGCATTGCTGCCGCATCTGCCGGGGTTTCTGCATGCTTTCAGCCTCCCCTTCCTGCCGGCGACGCTGGTGGCAGGCGTTCTGACGGCACTGCTTGCGGTGGTCGTCGGTTATCCCTTGATGCGCCTGTCGGGCTATTTCGTTTCGGTGGCGACGATGGGATTCTTGATTATCGTCAACGTGGTGCTGATCAATGCGTCGGATTTCACCCGAGGCGCCCGCACGTTTACCGGCGTGCCGCTGGAGACGACGTTGCCCTGGGTGATGGGTTGGCTCGCCATCACGGTGTTCGTTCTGGCGCGCCTGGTTTATTCGCCTTTCGGGCGCGCCATGAAGGCGGTGCGCGACGACACAATCGCGGCCAGCGCTGTCGGAATCGGCGTGTTGCGGACCAGACTGATCGCCTTCGTCATCGGCGCGTTCTTCTCGGGCGTCGGCGGGTCGCTCTATGCGCATTATCTCGGCTCGTTTTCGCCGAACACCTTCTACTTCGCGCTGACGATGAGTCTGATCACAATGCTGGTGCTGGGCGGCATGGGCTCCCTGACCGGCGCGGTGGTCGGCGTCATCTGCGTTTCGCTGTTGTCGGAGGTCCTGCGCTCGGTCGAACGCGGCTTCACGATCGGCGATTTCGCGGTGCCGGCCCTGTTTGGCGCCAGCCAGATCGTGCTCGGCTTCATCTTCATTCTAGTCATGATCTTCCGGCCGAAGGGGATCATGGGGGACCGGGAACTTACGTTCGGATCAACCCAAAGATCGGCAACGGTGAACCAGACAGAGGAACGAAAACGATGATCAAACTCACTCGACGCGGTACCATCGGCCTGGGACTTGGCGCATTCTTCGCGCTTGCCTCGGCCAGCACGGCACTTGCTGCCGACACCATCAAGATCGGCTATCCGGCAAACCTGACCGGCATCCAGGCCTCGCTCGACGGTCCGATGCTGAATGGCGCCAAGCTGGCAGCGAGCGAAATCAACGCCGCCGGCGGCGTGCTCGGCCAGCAGATAGAACTGGTGATCTACGACTCCAAGAGCGATTCGACGACGATCTCGACCGTCGCCAGCCAGTTGATCGACAGCGACAAGGTCGTCGGCATCATCGGCTTCGCCGATTCCGACTCGGTGCTGGCCATCGGACCGCAGGTCCAGACGGCGCAGATACCGTTCATAACGCCAGGCGCGACCTCGCCGAAATTGCCTAGCCAGCTCGGCAACGAGATCTTCCTCGCCGCCTTCGGCGACAACGTTCAGGCTGCGGTTGGCGCGGAATTTGCGCTGAACAAGCTGAACGGCAAAACCGCCTACCTGCTGACCGACATCGGCACTGAATACACAACGCTGCTGTCGGACTACTTCGTCACCGCCTACGAGCATGGCGGGGGCAAGATTTTGGAGCGCGACACCTACAAGATCGGCGACAAGACCTTTACCGCGCAGATCGCCAAACTGAAGGCGCTGTCGCCGCAGCCAGACTTCGTCTATGCCTCGTCGAATGCCGAGGAAATCGGCCTGATCTTGAAGCAGATGCGCCAGGCCGGCATCAACCTGCCGGTGGTCGGCGGCGACGGCTACGACACGCCCTTGCTGATCCAGGTCGGCGGCGACGCGGCCAAGGACACCTACTTCACCACCCACGCCTATATCGGTGAGGGCGCCACCCCGAAGGTGCAGGCCTTTATCGACGCCTACACCAAGTCGGTCGGCAATGCCCCGGAGAACGCGTTCGCTGCGCTCGGCTACGACTCGGTCAAGCTGATGGCCGACGCGATCGAGCGTGCCGGTGCGCCGGATCCGGCCAAGATCCGTGACGCGCTGGCCGCTACGTCCGGGCTCGACGGCGTGACCGGCACGATCACCTACCGCCCGGGCATTTCGGTGCCGGACAAGTCGGTCTCGGTCATTGGTGTCAAGGACGGCAAGCTTGTCCTGGCAAGTGAAGCGGCACCGACCTTCGTCGCGGAGCCGTGATCTTGTCCACTCCGGGCTCCCTTTGGGACATCTACAGGTCGCGGCTCTCCGCCGCGACCTTCACCGACCTGACGCATGCGTTTCATCCGGGTCAGCCGCATTTCCCGGCCTTCCCGGACGAGGAGCGCAGTGCGTTGCTCGATTTTTCGAAGGGCGATGCCTTCCAGGTCCACCACTACGCCTTCGTCGGACAGTGGGGCACCCATGTCGATCCGCCGGTGCACTTCATCGACGGCGGCCGCTCGATCGACCAACTGCCGGTGGCGGAGATGCTTCTGCTGCTGGTCATCCTCGACATCAGCGACAGGGTCGCCGCCGATCCCGACGCGACGCCGACGCTCGACGACATTTCGGCCTGGGAGGCGCGGAACGGCCGTATCCCGGAAAAGTGTTTTGTCGCACTTCGCACCGGCTGGTGGCCGCGCTGGCCGGACCCCGTGGCGTTTCGGAACAAGTCGGCCGACGGTATCTCGCATGCGCCGGGTTGGTCGAAGCCGGTGCTGGAGGAACTTTTGGAACGCCGCGGTGTTGCTGCGATCGGGCACGAGGGCATGGATACTGATCCCGGCCGTGCCACTTCCGCAGGTGACGCAAGCCTGGAATACTATGTGCTGTCGCGCGACTGCTGGCAGATCGAGCTCTTGGCCAATCTCGACAAGGTGCCCGAAGCCGGCGCGTTGATAATGGCAAGCTGGCCAAAGCCAAAGGCCGGATCTGGCTTCCCGGCTCGCGCTGTCGCCATCCATGAAGCGGCCGGCTGAACGCGTGAAGCCGCTGCTGGCGGCGGTCAAGGGGCCGCCGCACAACGATCATCAGATACGGAATTCAGACATGGATATCGATACAGTCCGCGATGCTTTTCCGGCGATGGCGAGAGGTGCCGAGCCGAAGAAGCGGATTTTCTTCGACAATCCCGCGGGAACCCAGATGGCGAGCCGTTCGATCGAGCGTATGACGCGTGCCATGATCGAAACCAACGCCAATCTTGGTGGCTATTTCGAAACCTCACTCGCGGCCCAGGCGATGGTCGACGACGCGCATCAGGCGATGGCCGATTTCTTCAATGCCGCCGACCGGCGTGAGGTGGTGTTCGGCCAGAACATGACAACTCTGACTTTCGCCGTCTCGCGCGCCATCGGCCGCGATCTGAACGCCGGCGACGCCATCGTGTTGACGCGCATGGATCATGACGCCAACGTCGCACCCTGGCTGATGCTGGCGGAGGATCGGGGGCTTGAAGTACGCTGGATCGACCTCGATCCAAAAACGTTCGAACTCGACCTGTCGACGCTGGAGGCGACTATCGACGAGGACGTCAAGCTGGTCGCCGTCGGCTATGCCAGCAACGTTACCGGCACGATCAACGACGTGAAGCGGATCGCGCAGCGCGCCCGCGCGATCGGGGCGCTGAGCTATATCGACGCGGTGCAGTTCGCGCCGCATGGGGTGATCGACGTCCAGGAGATCGGCTGTGATTTCCTGGTTTGCTCGGCCTACAAATTTTTTGGACCGCATCACGGGGTGTTGTGGGGCCGTTTCGATCTGCTGCAGGCGCTGACCGCCTATAAGGTGCGCGCGGCTTCCAATACGCCACCTGGAAAATTCGAGACGGGAACGACAAGCCGCGAGGCGCTTGCCGGGGTGCTTGGCGCCGTCGAGCACTATGCCTGGCTCGGACAGTCCTTCGGCAACGTCCACCCGCAGGCGACGCGGCGGGAGCGCATCGTCGCCGGCATTGAAGTCGCCGACCGTTATGAGCGTGTCCTGACAGCACGGCTGATTGCCGGATTGTCCAGAATTGATGGCGTCTTGATCCAGGGCATATCCGATGTGGCGGCGCTGGCGCGCCGTGTGCCTACCGTGTCGATCACCGTTGACGGAACCGATCCCGCGGACATCGCCAAGGCGATGGCAGAGGAAGGCATCTATCTCTGGCACGGTCACAATTACGGTTTGGAGCCAATCAAGCGGCTGGGGCTTGCGGACCGCAACGGTGTCGTCCGCATCGGGCTGGCTCATTACAACACCGAGGCGGAAGTCGATTTCCTGCTGGCGAAGCTGGCGGACTGGATGAAGACGCGGACCTGACATGCGCGACAGAAACGGAACCCCGAGGATCGGCGTCAAGCTTCGCCATGCCAGACAGGTGCTTGGCCTCAGCCTGGAAGAGCTCGGCGCCCGCATCGGGCTGACAGAGGGTTATCTCTCGAAGATCGAAAACGACCGCGCTACGCCGTCCATGGCGGCTCTGCACCGGCTGGTGCAGGCACTGGGCATCAACATGAACGCGATGTTCGGCACGCTGCAGCACAATGCCTCGGAAGTGTTCGTTTTGCGGCAAAACGAGCGTCCGCACATGGAGACGGGACATCGGCGTTCGGGCAACCATGTCGTGCTCGAGCAATTGGTGCCGTCCGGTCCGGAATATCTGCTGCAGATCAACGTTCATGTGATCGAGGCCGGCGGCGGCAGCCCCGAGTTGATCAGCCACAAGGGACAAGAGTTCGGCTACGTGCTCGAAGGTTCCGTCGAATTGCTGGTCGAGGCGAACGTGGTGGCGCTCGAGGCAGGCGACGCGTTCTATTTCAACTCCGAACTCGGCCACGGCTACCGCAATATCGGTTCGACCACGGTCCGCATCCTCTGGGTCAACACGCCGCCGACATTCTGACCGCCTCCAGCGCGGCGCCGGATTTCGAGGGAGTTCTGAAGACGTCGTTCAATGAGCCAACGTCCACAGGACAACAGCCGCCGAGCCCAACCGTCCTGTTTCAATGCCCGAACGCGAGCGGCGGGGCCAGTCGGTCGCGCCGCAGCCAGCGCGCCAGCAGCAGCGCGGCCACCACGGCCAGCCCCGTCGACAGGCCGATCCAGATGCCGATGCCATGCAGGCCGAAATGGAAGGCGAGCAGCACCCCAAGCGGCAGGCCGACGCCCCAATAGCCGATCGCGGCATAGATCATCGGCACCTTTGTGTCGTGCAGGCCGCGCAGCATGCCGGCGGCCACCGCCTGAGCGCCGTCGAAGACCTGGAACAGCGCCGCGAAGACCAGGAACGACACGGCAAGTTCGATCACCCTGGCATTGGCCGGATTGCTCAGATCGATGAAGGCGCTGATCAGCGGATGCGGCCACAGGATCATCACCAGCCCCATCAGCGCCATGAAGGAAACGCCGATGACGAAGGCGGTCCAGCCGGCGCGCGACACGCCTTGCGGATTGCCGGCGCCATGCGCAAGGCCGACGCGCACCGTCACCGCCTGGTTGAGGCCAAGCGGCACCATGAAGGAGATCGAGGCGATCTGGATGGCGATCGCGTGCGCGGCCAGCGAATCCGCGTCGATCAGGCCCATCAGCAGGGCGGCCGCATTGAAGATAGTCACCTCGAAGGCGAGAATGCCGGCAATCGGCAGGCCGAGCCGCAACAGGCCCTTGAAGCGTGGCCAGTCCGATCGCCAGAACCGTCCGAACAGACGATAACGGCGGAACTTCTTCTCCAGCATCACCACGGCAGCCAGGCCGATGAACATCAGCGTTGAGGACAGCGAGGTGGCAAGGCCCGACCCGGCAATGCCCATCGACGGCACGCCGAGATTGCCGAACATGAACACCCAGTTGAAGAAGGCATTGCAGGCGACGGCAACAAAGACGATGACCAGCGCCCAGCCCGGCCGCTCCAGCGCCGAGATAAACGAGCGCAGCACGATATAGAAGTAGAAGGGCAGCACCGCCCATTCGAGCCAGCGCAGATAGATGCCGGCCTGATGCGCCAGTGCCGGTTCCTGGCCCATGGCCAGCAGAATGCCTTCGCCGTGCCAAAGCACGAGCCAGATCGGGATCGAGATCAGGATCGCCAGCCACAGGCCCTGGCGCACGGTGCGGCGCAGGTCGCGCACCGAATAGCGGCGGCGGCCAAGCTCGGTGGCGATCATCGGCGATGTCGCCAGCATCAGGCCGAGGCCGAAGATCAGCGGCATGAAATAGAGGTTGGCGCCAAGCGCGCCGCTGGCCAGCGTATCCGGCCCCAGCCGGCCCATCATCATGACGTCGGTGGCCGTCATCGCGGTCTGGCCGAGATTGGTCAGCACCATCGGCCAGGCGAGCGCCAGCGTCGCCCTGATTTCCTGACGCCAAAGATTTTCCGGCGCGCGAGCGCCGGCTTCGATCGCAGACATTGTTCCGCTCTTTCCAGCTACGGCGCGTCGGCCAGAGCCGGAAGCCGCATGTCAAACGGCAAAACCTTCGGTTTCGCGGCGTTTGCGTCAGCTTCTGGACGAAACGCGACATGAAGGCAAGAGAGGAGGGACGGGAACGGATTGAGCCAGGGACCGGCCCCGATGCTCTAGCGGATCGCGTCCAGCATCCGCCGCTGGCGGTGCATCTCGAGGAAAACCTTGTAGTCGCGGTCGAAACGCCCTGATGATTTCGGGTTCGACGCGCGCTTCCTGCCGCCTTGCTGCATGGCAAGACAGGCCGCGTTGAGGTCGGGAAACAGCCCGGCCGCGGTGGCGGCGATCATGCCGGTGCCGAGCAGCACCGCCTCGTCGGCCAGCGGCTCGATCACCGTGCAGCCGGTGGCGTCGGCATAGAGCTCCATCAACAGCGGGTTCTTGGTGTGGCCGCCGGTGACATGCAGCGTATCGATCAGATAGCCGTTCTCGTTCAGCGCCTCCAGCACGTGGCGCACGCCGAGCGCGATGCCGACGGCGGTGCGCCAGTAGAGCTTGCACAGGCTGTCGAAGGAGGAGTCCAGCGTCAGTCCGCTGACGACGCCGACGGCATGCGGATCGGCGAGCGGTGAGCGGTTACCATGAAAATCGGGCAGCACATGCAGCCGCGCGGCAAGGTTGTCGCCCTCGGTGGCGCGCAGCTCGGCGACACGCCTGGCGATCTTCGCATGCATGGCGGCATCCGGCTCGCCGCCGGCGCCGTGCCAGCGGATGATGTGGTCGAGCAGGGCGCCGGTCGCCGACTGGCCGCCTTCCGACAGCCACAGCCTGGGCAGCGCCGCGCCGTAATAGGGACCCCAGACGCCGGCGAAGGGCTGCGGATCCGGTGACATCGCCATGACGCAGCTCGACGTGCCGGCGATCAGCGCCAAATGCCGGCCGATGTCCTGTTGGTCGCCGGCAAAGCCGCCGAGCACGCCAAGCGCACCGGCATAGGCATCGATGACGCCGGCGCCGACCCGGCATTTCTCGCTCAGCCCAAGCTCGGCCGCTGCCTGGGCGGTCAGTTGGCCAATATAAGCGCCGACCGGGCTGGCCTTTTCCGGCAAATTGCCGTGCTCGAAAAGATCGCCGAGGCCGACGAGCGCAAAGAAGTCGCGCCGCCAGCCGGCCTCTTCATGCGCCAGATAGGTCCATTTGGCGGTCAGCGTGCATTGCGAGCGGGCCAGCGAACCTGTCGCTTGCCAGGTCAGGAAATCGGTGAGATCGAATAAATAGCCGGCTTCATTCCAGGTCTCCGGCAAATTGCGCTTCAGCCACATCAGCTTCGGTGTCGCCATTTCCGGCGACATGACGCCACCGACGTAATTCAGCACGGCATGGCCGCTTGCCGTGCATTCGTCGGCCTCCGCGATGGCGCGGTGGTCGAGCCAGACGATGGTGTCCCAGCGCTTGTCGCCCGTGGTCGAGACGCTGAGCTGGCCGCCTTGCCGGTCACGCACCACCAGCGAACAGGTGGCATCGAAGGAGATGCCGACGACCTCCTCGGCAGCTATGCCGGCCTTTTCGCGGGCAGCGCACACGGCGGCGCAGACGGCCGACCAGATATCGCGCGAATCATGTTCGGCGTGATCGGGCTTCGGCTGGTTCATGGCGATCGGCCGCTCGGCGCGGCCGAACAAGGTGCCGTTGGTGTCGAGAATGCCCGCGCGAGCGCTCCCGGTGCCGACATCGACCGCGCAAACGAACTGTTTCGTCAAGATGCTCTGTCTCTCGCTCCCAGGCCTGCAATCAGATCGGGCAATTGCAGCATGTCAGCGAATATAAAGTCCGGTTCACTCGACGCAAGCCGCGCTTTCAAGGTCGGGTTGCCGGCATGCGAGCCGCCGGTGAAGGCAAACACGCGCATCCCCGCCGCCCGCGCGGCAATGATGCCGGCCGGGCTGTCCTCGATGACGAGGCATTTGCGTGGATGGGCCCGCATGCTGGCGGCGGCATGCAGGAACAGGTCCGGCGCGGGCTTTCCCTTGGCCACCATGGTGGCACTGAACAGGTGCGGTTCCATCAGCCCAAGCAATCCGGTGACGTCGAGCGCGTAGCGGATGCGGTCGAGCGTGCCCGAGGACGCGACACAGAACGGCAGCCCAAGCTTCGGCAGCATCTTCTTGACACCGGCGATCGGCTTCAGCTCCTCGCGGAATTTGCGCATCAATTCGACGCGCATCTCGGTCAGGTGCAGGTCGGTGATATCGAGCCCGAAGTCGCGGCCGAGGATCTCGCGCACGCTTTTCATGCTCTTGCCGAGGAAATGCTCGTAGGCGGCATCCTCACTGACGCTGCCGCCGGCAAGCCTGACCATGCCGAGC
>NZ_RZQT01000101.1:0-21251 GCF_003998485.1 Mesorhizobium sp. M7A.F.Ca.CA.001.04.2.1 | reverse complement strand
TTCCCGGCAAGGAAAGCACACCTTCAGCGTCGCGGAAGTGATGCTACGCAACTTCGAGTCAATCTGGGAAACCAGGAATGGCGCCGGACGCGCGCGAGAGTTGCAGTAAGCCGTTCGGTTTTCTCGAGCTTGCGCAAATATGGTGAGGACGCACCGCTCAGGTTCGGCAGCGGAAAACACCGCTCCCGAATCTCGCGGCGTAAGCCTGATCGGTAGATCCACGCTGTGCGAGCTAGACTAGCGTGCTGCGCGTAAATCCGACGCCATCGTCGTCGTGGCTTCGGCCCGTTCTGCCAGTCCGTCTTCTGTGGGCGTCGTCTTTCAGATCCTCTAACCCCACCGCCAACTGATCGATCTACCGCGATGAACGCTCCAAACCGTTGGCAGCGAATCTGGCGCTCGAACTTGGCGATCCGTATCTGCTGCCGGCCAACCAGCGCGCATTCTCCGACGCCTTCGCATCGTGGACCGTGAGGTCGGCGGATTTCCAAACCTTAGCAGCTCGACTGCCAGGGCGACTAACGAAACTCGCTATCAGTGAGCAACAGTCTTGGAGAAAATGTTGATCACCACGACACCGCAAATAATCAGAATGATCCCCAATGTCGCAGGCAGGTCAAGCGGCGACCTATAGACGTGAACGCTCACCATAGCCGTCAGCACCATGCCGACACCGCACCAGATTGCGTACGTGACACCCAGGGGAATCAATTTGAGGGCATGGGAGAGAAAGAACAACGCGACAATAAAGCTGGCGATGGCAGCTGCAGTAGGTCCAAGCTTCGTGAATTGCTGTGTTTTTGGCAACAGCGATGAACCGATGACTTCCGACACAATACCCAATACGAGGGCTCCGTAAGCTGTGACCAGAGGGTTCATACAGTCATTTTCCCGGGCGACGCCTGAAAAGCCTTAGCACAAAGATGTGCAGCCATGGGGTACGGCATTTTCTCGGCAACAGCGAGGTCCATTCGATTGGGGAGCGCCATGGGAATCCCATTGTCGTGGTCCTAACTCACAAGTCGCTATGGTTCCGCCCGGTCGCCACCGCGGGTACAAGCGCCTTCAGAACATCAGTCATGTTGAGCGTACCCACCCGAACTCCGTCCGAGTGTACCGCGAAGGATTTGTCGGCGACGCCATGGGATCGCAGGATCGCCCGCTCCAAGGTCTCGTCCCCGTCCAGGACTTCATAGCCGTCGTCCTCGGTGATCGTCTTTTCCATTACCGATCGGACGCGAAGGACGCGTGCGCGGTTGATATCGCTGACGAAGTCTTCAATGTAAGGGTCGGCGGGGTTGAGGAGAATGTATTGCGGCTCCCCCTGCTGCACGATCTCGCCGTCCTTCAAGATCACCAGGTGGTCCGCAAGCTTGAGAGCCTCATCGAGGTCATGTGTGATGAATACGACGGTCTTCTGGAGGTCCTTCTGCAGTTCGAGGAGAAGGTCCTGCATGCTCGACCGGATGAGTGGGTCCAGCGCTGAATAGGCTTCGTCCATGAGCATGAGCTCGGAGTTCGACGTCAGAGCCCGGGCGAGGCCGACGCGCTGCTGCATGCCCCCCGAGAGTTGGTGGGGATACAGCGCCTCCGAGCCCGCCAGACCGACCCTGTTCAGCCACTTGCGGGCCGTCTCGTCGGTCTTTGCCCGTCCGTCGCCGCGCACCGAGCACGGCATACCGGCATTCCTTAGGACTGTCTCATGCGGCAGCAGCGCAAACTTCTGAAAGACCATCGACATCTGAGTGCGGCGCAGCTGCCGGAGCCTCGCCCGATCGAGTTTCATGATGTCCGTCCCGTTGACTATTACCTCACCCGCCGTGGGGTCGATAAGGCGGTTGAGGTGACGGATCAGGGTCGATTTTCCAGAGCCCGAGAGGCCCATGATCACCGTGATCTCGCCTTTTTTGATCTCAACATTAATGTCGCGCAGCCCGAGCACATGGCCGTGGGCCTGCAGCATGTCTTTCTTATGCATCCCCGACTTCGCGTAAGACACCATGGCCGGCGCATTGTTGCCGAAGATCTTATAGAGGTTGCGGATTGATACGAAACTCTCGGTCATACTCATGTCCGCGACTGGTGCATCTTGTTGACGCGCTGGAGGGCAGCCCGGCTGACCCGGTCGAGCACAATGGCGAGGAGAACAATGCCGAGGCCTGCGACGAGGCCGACGCCGAGTTCAAGTTTGTTGATACCTCGCAGGACAAGGGTTCCCAAGCCAGGCGCAGACACCAGCGAAGCGATCACGACCATGGATAAAGACAGCATGATGGTCTGGTTGATCCCCGCCATGATGTTCGGCAACGCGAGCGGCAACTGGACGCGATAGAGCTTTTGCCAAGAGGTCATGCCAAACGCCTCCCCCGCTTCCAGAACGTCCTTGTCCACCAGCCGAATGCCCAGGTTAGTGAGCCTGATAGATGGCACCACGGCGTAGAGAATGATTGCTATGCCGTAGAGCTTCGGCTCCGTGACACTGAACAGAAATATCAGCGGGATAAGATAGACGAAGGTGGGCAACGTCTGCAGCAGGTCTAGAAAAGGCGTCAGCCAACGCTCCAACCGATTACTGCGTGACATCGCAATGCCGATAGGCACACCGAACAGGACGCAGATGAACGTACAGACCATTATGATGGCGAGCGTCTGCATCGCGTAGCCAAAATGGTCAATGAACGCCAACCCAAGGAACGCCACCAGCACGAACATCGTCACGCCGATGCGACGCCCGGCAAAATGGGCGATGGCGACCAGGATCAGGATCGCGGCCCACCACGGAAGCATTTGCATGATGTCGATGGCGTTACGCAAGGCCCAACTCAATGGCTGCGTAACCGGATCCAGAACCACTTTGATGGGATCTTTCACATTCAGGAACAGGCGTTCCAACCCGGCAGTCATGTCGCGGGTGCGAGGGATGGCGCCGCAGGCCTTGTGAAGGGCGTCCAGGGATGGAAACGGGAAAGATTCGGTTTGGTCGGTCCCCGCGGCGCCAGTCTTTGCAAGTAGATCGTCCATCGACATGGGACCACCGATGGCGCCGACGTCGCACCACGACCGCAGTCCCAGCGAGTCAAAAGCTCTTTCGTACGCTGCCATGTGTCGCCTTAAATCGCGGTGCTCCGGCAGCCGGGCTCATCAGCGCGTGGCACCGGAATTGGACGAGAGGTGCTTGTCGACGTGCTTGAGGTTGCCAAATCAGTGAACAGCCCGTCACGTCCATTAGGTGCGGAGTCCAAGTGAAATGATGGATCTCACTTCAGGACTGCCGCAAGCTTTTCCTTGGCTTCGGGGCTGAGCCAGTCCGCCCAAATCGTTTTGTAGGTGGTCAGAAAGTGAACCGCAGACTCATCGGCCGAAGCCTTCTTGCTATCCTGCCAAGCCAGGGTCTCGCTCATCTGCTCATCCGTGAAGGTGACCTTAGACATTAGCGCTGCTATCTCCGGCTCACGCTTCTCGAAATCCGTCGTCGCTGCCGTTACGACTTCTGCCGGCGGATAAGCCGACTTACCGGGTTTCTTGCAGGTTTCGACCGCGTTGCAGGCGTGGATCTCAGGGACGTACGGGCCAATGTCGACCTTGACCATCTTGTATTTGCCGAGCACGGATGTTGGACCCCAATAGTAACCGAACCAGGGCTGCTTGTTCTCGTTGGCCGAAGCTATCGCCGCTGCCAGCGTCTCTCCGGAGCCGTGATTAAAGACTTCGATGCCGTGGCTTTTCAGATGGAAGGCTTCCGCCAGATGGTCGTTGGTGATCTTACAGCCCCAGCCTTCGGGGCAATTATGGAATTTGCCGCCTACCCAGTCGGGATGCGCCAGAATGCCATCGATCTTCGCAAGTTCCGGATGTTCGTCCACCAGGTATTGCGGAACCCACCATGCATCAATGCCGCCGGGGGTGAGGACATGGCCCAACGTCTTGACTTTACCGGCGGCCAGCAATCCTGGATAAGCCGGCGCGCCGTTGAGCCAGAGTTCGGTCACGATGTCGGGGCGGCCGGTCTCTGCGACAGAGGTGACTGCCGTAGCCGTAGCCGATGGGACCACCGTGACCTTGCAGCCGTATCCCTGCTCCATCAGGAACTTGGAGACGGCGGTGACGATCGACCCCGAAGCCCAGTTCATCTCGGTAATGGTGACGTCGCCGCATTTCGCTTCGGCCGCGGACGCGGCGAGCGTTGCGATAAACACAGCGGCAGTAAGTTTAAGCGTGCGTGAGAGCATTGTCTTCTCCTGTTGGTTTTCCATTCCAGGCGATTCTCCTCGGCGGCTAGAGGCTACCGGGCCGGTTCCCCACTTAGGAATTATAGGAATATCGAACATCTAACTAACGAATATAATTCGGGCCTGACATCGACTTTTTCGATGCCAAACCTAATGGTCGATGGCGAAGCGGGTCACGGCAGCCTCGTCGAAGGTGAAGCCTGTGCCGGGACGGACGGGTATGATGATGTCGCCATCCACGATCTTCATCTCTTCGCGGAACAGTGGGGCGTACCACGGCATGTGTTCAACGGAGATGCAATTGGCGGCAGAACCGGCAATGCAGAGGCTATGCTCGGTAAATATGTGAGTGGAAATCGGCAGGCTGTAAGCCTCCGCCAAGGCTGCAACCCGGCGCATTTCGGTCAGCCCGCCAATCCTCTGGAGGTCCGGCATCAACACATCTGCGGCGCGGGCCTCGATCGTGTTGCGGATACCAAAACGCGTCCACTCTGTCTCACCCGAGGCAATCGTCAGATCGAGCGCGTTGCGGACCTCGGCCTGGCCCACGAGGTCATGGACCGAGACCGGCTCCTCCAGCCAACCGATGTCGAGCTCCTCAAGCATCCTGCCAAGTCGGATCGCCTGCTTTGGCGTGAGCGCCTGGTTGGCGTCCGCGAGAAGTTCGATGGAGGGTCCAACGGCCTCGCGGACAGCCCTCACGCGTTCAAAATCCTCTCGCGGGTCGGCCTTGCCAACCCGCACCTTCATCGCCCGGAACCCCTGGTCCAGAAAGGTCGCCGCCTCATTAACCAGTTCGTCGATGTTCTGGGAAAGCCAGAGGCCGCCGCTGGCATATGTGCGAATGCGATCCCTGCAGGCCCCGAACAGATGATGGAGCGGCCGGTCCGCACTTTTGCCGATCAGATCCCAGCAGGCCGTGTCAAGTGCGGAGAGCGCCGAGATCGTGACGCCTGCATAACCGGTCGGGTTAATTTCGGACCAGATCGCAGAATTGATCGCCGTCACATAGTGAGGATCCTGGCCCACGATGCGATGCGAGAAGCCGCGCACCATCTCGTCGAAGGCTTTAAGCCGGACGGCGTTCAATGTGAAGATATAACTCTGGCCCACCAGCCCTACATCGGTTTCTAGATACACGAGCAGGCACCCGACGGAGCGCATATTATGAATGGCCGTGGTGATCGGATTGGCAAAAGGCACGTCCGTCAGTCGGGTCTTCAACGTGGTGATTTTCATGTCATCTCTCTGGCTTTGGACCGGAATTCAGGCGATCGTATCGCGCAAGGCTTGCACAGCGGTTTCGATAAATTCGGGCGCAATGACGTCAATACGAACGGCGACGAAGACTGTTCGTTGAAAGCGCGGAGCTCCCTCGACCAGATGCAGGCGGCCACATTTGACGTGCTGGGTCACGGACTCGGCCAGGAAATACCCGGAGCCGCCGTTAGCCAGGATATGATCCATTGCTACCGCTGAACTGCGGATAGTAAGCTTGTGGCTAAACACGCCAGGAAAATGCATGCTGTGCTGGGCTCGGAACGTTTCACCCCAATCCACGAAGACGTAGCCAGGAACAACGCCGCTTTGAACCGCACGTGGCTTGGTCGAAACCATCACGAGTTCTTCGCTGATGAGCGGCTCGATCCGTGCCTCCGCGCAATGACGTGGGTCGTAAAGCACAGCAATGTCGAGCAGTCCGGCTCGCAGTCTCTCCATAAGAATATCCGAGCGCTCGCTGATCGCGCTTGCGACGCCGTCCGGCAATGCCTTGGCCATGCATTCCAACCAGCCCGGCACGACGCGGGGCCAATGGTTATCCTCGACGCCCAAGGTGACGAAGGCATTAAGGCCTTCCGGCAGGGTGGCCACCTGCTGCCCGCGCTCCCAAGCGCGTACGATATTCACGGCGCTCGCATGGAACTGATGACCGCCAGTCGTAAGCGCCACTCCGTTGCGCTTACGGTGAAACAGTTGGCGGTTCAGCCTGCGTTCGAGCGCCTTTATCCTCGCACTAATGGTCGACTGGGTGACGTTAAGCTGGTCGGCAGCATGCTGGAAGCTACCAGCCGCGCCGACTTCTAGGAAAGCCCTGATGTGCTCGATGTTCAAGAAAATGACTTTCAAATCGAATTCTTCGATGTGACTCCGTAATTATATTCGTTTGCCACGTCAATCAGGGTGAGAAAGACTGCCTGGCCGAAAACCAGTCACAACAGCGCCTGCTCAGACATGCCAAAAACGGGCTGGCTGGCCACAACGGAGATATCTATGCGGATTGCATTCATTGGGTTGGGCAATATGGGCGGGCCAATGGCCAGCAACCTGGCACGCGCCGGTTACGAGCTTGCCCTGTTCGACCTCGATTCAAATAAGGTTGATGCCGTGCGGGCGACGGGAGCAGCGGCCGGCAACCATGCAATCTCGTCGGCCACCACCGCTGCCGAGGCCGCCTCCGGCGCCGATATCGCGTTCACATCGCTGCCAAACCCGAAGATCATCGAGGCCGTGGCGCTGTCCGAACAAGGCATTCTCGCCGGGCTGCCGAAAGCCTCCGTCTGGATCGACCTTTCGACCAACAACTTGGAGTGCGAGCGACGCATCCGCGCCGCTGCCACCGACCGGGAGATTGCGTTTCTCGATGCACCGGTTACTGGCGGGATTGAAGGAGCAGCTGCCGGAACCCTGATGATCATGGTCGGCGGCGACAAGCATGTGTTTGCGCGGTGCAAGCCGGTTCTGGAAAAGATTGGCAACCGGATCATGCATCTTGGCCCTCACGGAGCTGGCTACGTGGCCAAGATTTCGCAGGTCGTGCTTTGCTACCTAAACTCGGTGGCGCTGAGTGAGGCGCTGATGCTAGGAGTAATGGGTGGGGTTCCTGCTGCGACCATGCTCGGAATCATCCAAGGCAGCACCGGAGCGAGCTATGTCGCGGACCGCTACGGCCCGGCTATTCTTGACGGAAGTTACGATCACGGCTTCGCGCTCGGCCTTGCACACAAAGATTTGGTCCTGACCCTGGAGCTGGCACGAACTGTCGGCGCCACGTTGCCCATGTGCGAACAGGTTGAGGCGATCTACAAAAAAGCCGTCGATCAGTACGGTTTTGACCAGAACCACCTCATGGCGGTGAAGCTCTTGGAAGAGCAGAATGGCACATTTCTCCGCTCCATTTGACAATAACCGATCGAAAGGAAAACCAATGGCACATGAGATGAAAGCCGAGGACTTCAGCGTCCAGGGCGGCCATGCGAACATCTCCAAGGAAGAGTGGGAAGCGCGAGTCGACCTCGCTGCCCTGTACCGTCTGGCGAATATTTACGGCTATGACGACCTGATCTGGAATCACATCACGATGCGGGTGCCAGGCACCGATCACCAGTTCCTGCTGAACCGCTTCGGCCTGCTTTACAACGAGGTCACGGCGTCGAACCTGATCAAGGTCGACGAGCAGGGTAAGGTTCTATACGGCCCGCCAGACGTCAATACCGCCGGTTTCGTGATCCATTCAGCAATTCACAACACCCATCACGACATGAAGGTGGTGTTCCACAGCCACGCGCCGGCCGGCCTGGCCATCACTGCGCTGCAGGATGGCCTTGAGTTCCTTACCCAGGATGGCTCGATGCTTTGGGGCGACATCGGTTATCATGATTGGGAAGGACTGTCCCTCACACTCGAGGAGCGGGACCGCCTCGCTAAGAACATCGAGGGCAAAAAATGCCTGGTCATGAAGAACCATGGATTCCTCGCGGTGGGTGCTACCGCCGGTGAAGCCTTCATGAATCTTTATTACACGGTCCGTGCCTGCCGCGTGTTAATTGATGCCTATTCTACGGGGCTCAAGCTCGACAAGAGCCGTGAGGACATCTGGCGCCTGGCGCACCGCCAATATGACGATTTCCCGCTCGGCAAATATGAATGGCCCGCCCTGTTGCGCCAGTGCGACCGGGTTGATCCCTCGTACCGTTATTAATCGAACAGCTTGAATCCCCGGCAGGCACTGGCCGGGGTTTCCAGCGCCTACTCGTCTGCAGAAGCCTTGCACGGAGGTCGCATGGCCAGCCCTTGCATCCGCGCGAGCCTATTCTCCTCCCAGGGGCGCCAAAACCATGACCATCCTGTTGAACAACCATGGCTACGACAATGAAAGCTGGCGAAGGGAACTTTGCCGCCAGCTTCCTGAATTGCCTGTCAAAGTGTTCGGTGAACCGATTGATCCCAATGAGGTCGTCTATGCGATGGTCTGGAACCACCCCGCAGGTGACCTTAACCGGTATCCGAATCTCAAGGCAATTTTCTCACTCGGCGCCGGGGCGGAGCACTTCGTGGCAGATCCTACCCTACCCGACGTTCCCGTGATCTTGCTCGCGGATCCGGCCGTCGCCCGCGACATGGCGGCACACGCCCTCTATTGGGTACTGACATTTCACAGGCGTTATGCGGACTATCGATCACAGCAGAAGGACCGGATCTGGCATCGTAAGCAGATCGTCCCCACGAGAGAGTTCCGGGCGGGCGTGTTCGGTTTGGGTCGCATCGGCACGGAAGTCGCTAGCCGCGTTCGCGATTTTGGATACGCTGTCAGCGGGTGGGACCGCAGCGCGCGACAGATCGAAGGGGTCAACTGCTATTTCGGAACGGATTCCCTCCCAGAGTTCCTGAGCCGCATCGATATCGTTATCAACGCCCTCCCACTATCCCCGAAGACGCGGCACTTTCTCGATGAGAAAATATTCTCGGCCATGCCCCCGGGCAGCTTTTTTGTTAACATCAGCCGCGGCGCGGTCGTCTATGACGAGTCCCTGCTTGACGCTCTCGACCGCGGCCATCTCGCCGGCGCCGCGTTAGATGCATTCGCCCAGGAACCGCTTCCTCTGGAGCATCGCTATTGGACTCACCCGCAAGTGTACATCACGCCGCATGTGTCGGGGGCCACATTTGCATCGAGCGCAGTTGATGTAATCGCCAACAACGTGCGCCGTCTTGAGCGCGGTCTTGACGTCGTTCCGCTGTTCAACCGGGAGGCCGGCTATTAATACTATCGGAATAACGCCATGCCCTTGTTTAGGAGCGAAACCGTGTCAGGGCGTGTGTCGCCGGCGTTAGGTCGTGGCGTTTATACACCGAGATACCTTCCGGCCGAAAGATTGCGCGCTTCATGAGGCGCTATCTGATGCGTCTCGCGGAAACACCTCGAAAAATGGGAGGCAGACACGAAACCGCAAGACACCGCAATTTCCAAAACCGGCATCGACGACTGGGCAAGCAGGAGCTTCGCGTGTTCCAACCGCAATTCCCGAAAGTAGCGGCAGGGCGAGCGACCGAGGTCATTGCGGAACAGACGTTCAACCTGGCGCCGCGACAGCCCCGCAGCCGCCGCGAGGTCAGCCATGGTAAGCGGGGTAGCCAAGTTTCTCTGCATCAATTCGATGAGTTTCACGACCGTGGGGTTGATCCTGCCATGCTGACGCAGCAGCGGCAGTCGCTGACGTTCATCGCCAGTTCGGACACGCCCAGCCACAGCAAGCTCCCCAACATTGACTGCGACAGGCTCACCGCAATTCAGTTTTACAAGCTCGACCAACATATCGAAGGCTGCCGTGCCGCCAGCACAGGTCCAGATATCATTGTCGACCTCATAGACGGTCGCCGCCGCCTCTACGCGCATGAACCGCTCCTTGAAGGCCGGCAATTCCTCCCAATGGATGGCGCATTTGCGGTCATTAAGCATACCAGCTTTCGCCAAAGCAGCGACACCGCTTCCAAACCCGCCTATGGCGATCCTGCGCTGCCTGCATTCGCGCAGCCATGCGCTCAGCACTTTGGTTTCACGACCTTCATCAGGCTCATCCCCGCAGATCAGTGCCAGTGCGGGTCGTTCAAGCTGCTGCAGATATCTGCGTTCTTGGGCCAGGTCGGCGTCAGCCGCGACAACAATACCGCAACTGGCCCGCACGGCTTCGCCCCAGTGGGAAACCGTACGCCATCGAAAGGCTTCCCGTGCGGCCGCTTTGTTGGCGAGGCGAAAGACGTCCAGAGCAGACGACAGAGCGAGCAGTTCGAACCCGTGCGCCAAGTAAACGGCGACGGTAACTGGCTCATTGGCGCGAACGGACGCCCAAGCATCGCGGGACCAGTGGTGGACCATGTCAGACTCTCCGCCATGTTCTATCAGCGACACGGCATAACCGGCTCGCGCCCTATTTGAGCGATTGGGAACATCCGCGAAAGGACGTTTGCGTCGGCATGACAGTAGAGTTGCGACAAGGCCCCGGTTCACCCACGAATCAGGCATCAAGGCTTGCACGGGACTCTGCCCCCTTGTCTGTCGGGTTCCTCCTGCTCCATCGGTTTACCCTCGGCGCATTTGCCAACTTCGTCGATGTGCTACGCTTGGCTGCAGACGACGGAGACCGGAGCCGCCCAATCCGCTGCCAGTGGCGCATCATTTCACCCGACATGTCGCCGATCCTGTCCAGCTGCGGCGTTGCAATCTCACCCCATGAAAGGATTGGAGACCTTCGCCGCTTCGACTACCTGGTGGTTGTCGGCGGGGTTCTCGAAGAAGAAACCCTCCTGGTCGACACGCGCTTCGACGACCATCTTCGACACGCTGCCGAGGCAGGCATACCACTCGTAGGGCTGTGTACGGGCTCATTCGTTTTGCGCCGCGCCGGCCTGATGAACGGCTACAAGTGTTGCGTTAGCTGGTTCCACAACTCAGATTTCCTGCGACTTTTTGATGGCCTACAGGCCGTTTCTGACCAAATCTACGTCGTTGATCGAGACCGGCTGACCTGTTCGGGCGGTGCGAGCGCCGCGCATCTCGCCGCCTTTCTCGTCGAGAGGCATCTCGGCAAAGCCCTGGCCGCCAAAAGCTTGCGAATTATGATGTTCAACGAGGCGGCCAAGGGTGAGACGGCGCAACCGACCGGACGCCTTGAGGTTGTCGTTCGTGACGAAGTCCTGAAACGGGCTGTGCTGCTGATGCAACACCACCTGGAGGTCCCCCTGACCATCGCTCGCCTCGCCGGCAAGCTCAAGCTCAGCAGACGGCTGATCGAGCGCCGCTTCCGGTCAGAACTCCGTACCTCTCCACAGGCGATCTACACGCAAATACGGCTCGATCATGCACGTCATCTTTTGCAGAGAACGCCCAAGTCGATTTCCATTATCGCAGTGGAGTGCGGCTTCTGTGATGGGTCGCACCTTAGCCGGGTATTTCGCAGTTACTACCACAAGACGCCTCAAGATTTCCGGTCCGGGAATGGCGTATCGGCGTTATCCCAGGACATCTGCTAGGCATCGCAGATTGGGATAGCATCGACGGCGTCACAGATCGGGACTTGCTTGTGACAAGGGGTATGAGCCTAAGGGATAGTCGTCGACAAAACCTCGCGACGCGCATCGTCTGACACATCAAGGATCACCGCATTGAGATCGAGATTGATGGCCTTTTATGCAGGCGATTGCGGCTCGACCAGCTCGGTTGAGCCTGATATGTCCCGTCCGCACCAGATTCGCTTGCTCGATCATATCCATTGCGGTGGCGGAAATCCTGGCTGAGGCGGGCAGCCCGGCACGGCTGATGCGCGTCGGCAAACGAGCCTGAGAGCGCCGGATCGCTCAGCCCACGCCACATCTAGCAGACAGCGGTTTCGCAGGACAGGTGTTGCCCGGGCAAACCCGCTCTGGCGAGCTAGCAATTCCCGGATCGCGTTGGATTCCTTCACGATTAGTTTAATTCGCACGATCGTTCCTCTGGATCCTGGTCTCGTCTGTGAAGGTGCATCATCGAGAAAGCCGATGTTAGACCGTAATTATATTCGTTAGTTAATGATCCGCTGGTGCGATATTCCTTGTTTTCGGTGCCTGCCTGCTCGGCGGCGAGAGAGCAGATGGCGGTCCGTGTCGAAAGTGCGCCCACGGCGACGTGCCGGATCAACCAAGGGGAAAGCGGCCCGCTGCAAGGGAAACCGCTCAAAGGAAAGGGAGGAACAGATCATGACTGATGCCACAGGCAATGTGAATCGAAGGGCCTTTCTCAAGAACGGCGCAGTGCTCGGCGGGGGAGTTTTCGCCGCGGGCATGCCCTTGTCGCAAGCCATATGGGCGGCCGAGGGCAAGGTGCTCAAGGTGCGTTACGCTAGTGATATCGCCAAGCTTGATCCGGCTTTCTATTCGGGTCCGGTCGATGTGAACGTGGCGAACTGCATTTATTCGAAGCTCACATGTTACAAGCCGGGCTCCGAATGGGGCTGGGAGCTGGAAGCGGCAGAAAAGATCGAGCAGGTCGATCCCACCCATATCCGCTTCAGGTTGAAGAAAGGCATCAAATTTACGGGCAACTACGGTGAACTGACCGCGAGGGATGTCAAGTTCTCTTTCGAGCGCGTGATCAAGCACAATTCGCCGGTCAAGCCTGATTGGGGTTCGTTTGACCATGTTGAAATCGAAGATGACTATACTGGCGTGATCGTGCTCAAGTCGCCCTTTGTTCCGCTCTGGTACACCGCACTGCCCTTTGGCGTTGGCACTATCGTCTCCGAGAATGCCGTGATGAAGGCAACAAAGGACGGCGGTGATTTCGGGATGAAGCCGCCGGCTTTCTCCGGCCCGTATGTGCTCGCCGACTGGAAGCCGAACCAGTATGTGCTTCTGACCCGCAATCCGGACTGGTCGGGTCCGAAGCCTGGCTTTGACGAAATCCGAATTATTCCAATTACCGACGAGAAGTCGGCGGAACGGGCTTATCAAGCTGGTGACATCGATTTCACGCGTGTCAGTCTGGATTCACTTGCGACGTTCAAGAGCAATCCGCCCGCCGAGACCAAGATCGAAGATCATACTTCGCTCTATTACGCCTGGGTCGGCATGAACATGGATCACCCGAAGCTGAAGGACATTAATGTCCGCAAGGCAATCCAATGGGCAATCAATGTGCCGCAGATTCTAGAAGCCGCGTATGGCGGACAGGCGGAGGTTGCGACAGGCGTCATTCCTCCAGGGATCGTCGGGCACCGCGACAAGGCGCTCGTCCCACCGGAAGGCGATCTCGCCGAGGCCAAGGCGTTTCTGGACAAAGCGGGTGTCAGTGGTCTAACCCTGACAATCGACTGTACGAACGATAGCACTAATTCGACCATAGCCCAAACGGTACAAGCGCAATTGTCGCAGATCGGCATCGCGGTTGAGGTCAATGCCCAAGATTCTGGGTCGTTCTGGACGCTTGGCATGGAATCGGAAGGCGCGCGGTGGAAGGACGTACAACTCATTGTCAATGGTTTCTACAGTTTACCAGACCCGTATTACCCGGCGTCCTGGTTTGTGCAAAGTCAAGTAGGTGTGTGGAACTGGGAGCGTTTCCGAAGCGAGCGTTTTGACGAGCTCAGCGGTAAGGCGGTCACCATCAGCGACCCCAACGAGCGGGCGAAGCTTTACTATGAGATGCAGGACCTCATGGAAGACTCCGGCGCCTACCGGTTCCTGACCCATGGGGCCAATCCAGTCATGTTCCGCATCACACAAATGCAGGCCGCAACTACCCCAGATGGGAACCCGCTATACATCAATTTCAAACCAGTTTCGGCTTGAGTTGCGGGTCGGGCGTAGGTATGTGGTTTTATCTCTGTCGGAGGCTGGTCCTGGCGATCGCAATCATTGCGATTGCGGTGACGTTATTGTTTTTGATGATCCGAGCGGTGCCCGGCGATCCTGCCGCGGTTCTACTCGGCCCGCGGGCGACGCCTGAGATGAAGGCGCTGTTGCATCAGCAGATGGGGCTCGACAAGCCGCTTGTCGTGCAGATCGCTACCTTCTTCGGCGGGCTGCTTCATGGCGATCTCGGCTTCGACGTATTCAGCCAGAGGCCTGTTGCCGACATTGTCTTCGAGCAACTGCCTTATACGATCCAACTGATCCTGGTCTCCATCTCCTGTGCGGTTGCGATAGCCGTGCCGCTCGGTTGCTACTCGGCCATGCGGCGCAACTCCCTGGTCGACCAGGTGGCCGGCGTCGTGACGGTCGCCACAATCGCCATTCCTTCCTTCGTCGTGGCGGTTTACGCGCTGCTGATTTTTGCGGTGACGCTGCGCTGGTTGCCAGCGATCGGGGCCGGCAATGGCTTCTGGGATGGACCTATCCATCTCGTCCTTCCGGGCTTCGCAATAGGGATTGGCTGGGTCGGCTACATTTCCCGGCTGGTACGCGCATCCATGCTTGAGGTTCTCGGGGAAAACCATGTGCGCATGGCTCGCTCTTTCGGAATCTCGGAATGGCGCATCGTCGCGCGCTACGCGCTGCCTCTCGCGATCCTGCCGACCGTGACCATACTCGGGGTAGGGATAGCGTGGCTTCTTTCGTCGGCTGTCTTCATCGAGGTGGTTTTCGCGAGACCTGGCATCGGGGCTTTGATTGTCAACGCGGTCCATACGCGCAACTACCCGATTGTGATGGGCGTCGTGCTGGTCAGCACCTTCCTTATCGTTTCGGCTACGACGCTCTCGGATGTAATCAACGCGTTCCTCGATCCGCGAACCCGGGAAAAGCTCTGACATGGCGATCGTTGAAAGCATTCTTCCCGAAACCAACGATGCAATGGCTGCCGAAAGCTCTCGCACCTTCTTGCGGCAGTTTCGACAAAACCTTCTGGGCATGCTCGGAGCAGTTCTTGTCATATTCATAGCAGCAACCGCGATCTTCGCTCCGCTGATGATCACGCATGATCCGATCAGAATCATGGTCGGGCCGCGTCTTGCTGGCCCTTCACTCGATTTTCTGCTGGGCACGGACCAACTGGGCCGTGATACATTCTCCCGCGTCGTCATGGGCGGCCGCATCCCGCTCCTCGTTGCCTTCGCCTCTCTCGGCAGTTCACTGGCAGTCGGTCTAGTCCTTGGTTTGATCGCGGGCTTCGGTCCCCGCTGGCTCGACAATTTGCTACTGCTTGTCTTCGATACGATCCGGTCGTTTCCGAGTATTATTTTCGCGCTGGCCATGATCGCCCTTCTGGGACCAAGCTTAGCGAGTATTATTCTCGTCATCGCGATAACGTCCATGCCCATTTACGCGCGTGTGGTGCGCACCCAGACGGAAGCGCTGCGTAGCAGTGAATATATTGCGGCAGAGCGCAGCATGGGGGCCGGAACAACGCGCATTCTCGCCGTGCACGTACTCCCCAATGTCCTCGGCCCGCTTCTCATTCTGGTGAGTATGGACGTGCCGGCCGTCATCGCCGTAGAGGCGGGTCTCAGCTTTCTCGGCATGGGCGTGCGGCCACCGACGCCCGATTGGGGAGCTATCCTCAACGACGGCTATAGCTACATTAACCAGACCCCTTGGCCGGTGATAGCTAGCGGCATCCCGATCATCCTCGCAACGCTCGGCTTCACGTTCCTGGGCGAAGCGCTGCGCGACATATTCGATCCGAAATTGCGGAAAGACCTATGAGACGCAAAGATCCGAAAACGCAGCTCTCGTCAAGCCGCGCGCTTCTTGAGATCCGTGACCTAAATCTCGATTTCGGCACGCCGCGGGGGCGCGTCCATGCCCTGCGCAATGTGTCGCTCGATGTGCCAGCCGGACAGGTGGTTGGCATCGTCGGAGAAAGCGGATCTGGAAAATCGACACTCGCCTACACAGTGATGGGCCTACTTCCAGAGAATGCAGATGTGACATCCGGCAGCATTCTGTTCGAATATAAAGACCTGCTCAAAATGCCAACTCAGGCGCGTCGGGGACTGCTTGGCGATCATCTTTCGATGATCTTCCAAGACCCGATGACCGCACTCAATCCCGTGCGGACCATCGAGAGCCAGATGATCGATGTCCAGCACCACGAGCAAGGAAGCTGGGGCGAGAAACGCGCCCGTGCCATCGACATGCTTCAACGGGTCGGAATTCCCGATCCGCAAAGCCGTATCGGCGCCTATCCGCATCACTTCTCAGGTGGCATGCGTCAGCGCGTTTGCATTGCCATGGCGCTTCTTGTGAAACCGACGCTCCTCGTCGCCGACGAGCCAACCACTGCGCTCGATGCAACACTGGAAGTGCAGATCATTCATTTGCTCAAGGATTTGCAAAAAGAGATCGGTTGCTCTGTGCTGTTCGTTTCCCATCATCTCGGTGCGGTTGCTGAGCTGTGCGACCGGGTCGCCGTGATGTATGCTGGGGAAGTGGTTGAGCAGGGAGCTGTCCGGGACATCTTCCATAATCCTGCTCACCCCTACACACGCGCGCTGCTGGAGTGCGATCCCGGGCGGATCAAAAAAAGCACGCGCACTTTGCCGACCATTCCGGGCGAGGTGCCCAGTCTCCTAGGCACCAAGGTAGGGTGTATCTTTCGGACACGTTGCCGGCAAGCGTTCGATCGCTGTGGGCAAGAGAACCCGGTCGAGTACCGCATCGGCGTAGACCAAGTCGCCCGATGCCATCTCCTCGACAAAGAACTGTTGGTTTCGGTATGAGCGCGCTGCTCCGGGTTGAGGACCTGCGGGTACGTTTCCGCACTATGGGTCCGCTTAAGGCGCTTGCAACCGGGACGAGAGCCCCTTTCATTGACGCGCTATGTGGTGTGTCCTTTGAAATCCGCAAGGGCGAGACGCTGGCCCTTGTCGGTGAAAGCGGCTCGGGCAAATCCACTATCGCGCGCACGATCATCGGCCTGCAGCGGGCTGTGAGCGGCAGCATCAGCTTCGATGGGCAGGAAATTGAGGAGCTCAGCGGGGCTGAACGCAAGCCCTATTTGCGGCGCATGGCGATGATGTTCCAGGATCCTATCGGCTCACTCTCGCCGAGGCTGACAGTGCGATCGCTTCTCACAGAGCCCTTTCGCATCCATGGGCTAAAGGATCGCGATGTCGAAGGGGAAGCGGAGCGACTGCTTCGAATGGTCGGCTTGTCGGCGGAATTTGCTCGTCGCTACCCCCATCAGCTCTCCGGTGGTCAGGCCAGGCGCGTTGGTATCGCGCGTGCTCTTGCGCTAAGTCCGGACTTGCTTATTGCCGACGAGCCGACCGCAGGCCTCGATGTTTCGGTGCAGGGCGAGGTGCTCAATCTTCTCGCGAGGCTTCAAACCGAACTTGGCATGGCGATCCTGATCATCACTCACAATCTCAATGTCGTACGCCACATGACCGATCGCATGGCGATCATGTATCTCGGCCGCTTTATTGAGGTCGGCGCGACCGAGCGTATTTTCGATCAACCGCGACATCCCTACACCGAGGCGCTGCTTGCGGCCAATCCTGAGCCTGACCCAGATGCGGTGCTCAACAGGATCGAGCTCAAAGGTGAGGTGCCGAGCCTCATGAGGCGGCCATCCGGCTGCGAGTTCCACACCCGTTGTCGTTACGCGCAGGATATCTGCAGCCGCGTCTTCCCCGAACCTTCAGCGGGCCAAGAGGATAAGAAGCACAGCTTCAGATGTCATTTTCCGATTGCGGGGGACATCCTCCCGACCTCGGAACGTCCCAAGCTCTCTATAGGCAAAACGCGCTCCCGCTAGCGCGCCCATTTGTCTCTGCCATCGGTGATCTGAAGATAGCAACCAGAACGCTGACGAAGTGACTCGTACACTTCCAAGGATCCCGTGAACTTACACCAACTGAAAGGCCGACTGAATGTTGCTTGCCTCAATCCCAAATCCCGACCTCTTTACTGGTAGCGACAACAAGCCACGTTGGGCCTCGCCCGACCACCGCCGCCATGGCTGGCACAACCTCCACAGGCTCGCCCGCTACAGTCTTTCCTTCCGCGCACCATCGGTCTTTCCATTGTTAAAGCAGCTTGATTGGGCGATCGGGGCTCGGCCCGAGGTCGCGCGTTTCCTCGCGATGCAGCATTTCTCCGCCTTCGTCGTGGTCAAGGGCAACCACGTCCTATATGAGGCCTATGCCCCCGACTTTGGTCCCGATAGGACGCAAAGCATTCAGTCAGTGACGAAGACCACGCTGAACCTTATGCTCGGCCGCGCAGTCGCCGATGGCTTGGTGGATCTCGACGAGCGGATTGGCACTTACTTGCCAGAGATCGGCACGGGCTACGCGGAGGCGACTGTCAGGGCAACAGCCGATATGAATGTCGTCAATGACTTTACCGAGGACCTCAGCGATCCCAATACGAAGTGGTGGTCCATGGAACGCGCCATGGGCTGGCGACTGCCGCCGGAGGGCGAGAAGGAGGGTACAATCCGCTCCTTCCTCTGTGGGATCACCAGCGACGATGTTGTGAACCGCACCGGACAGTCGCTCTACAAGTCGACCAACAGTGAGATCATCGGCTGGGTAATTGAGCGTGCTAGCGGCCGGCCGCTGCGGGAGTGGTTGATCGAAAACGTCGAGGCAGCCGGTCTTGAGGGATGCTTGCACATTACGTGCGATCGCGAGGGCGTGCCGCTGCTCGACGGCGGTGCTTGTCTCTCTGCTCGCGATCTGGCGCGCCATGGTCTGCTCTTCGCCCGCAAAGGCGAGGGTGTTGACGGTCGCCGCGTAGGCAATGCCGACTTCATTGAAGACACCCGTCACAATCCTGGGCCTTCTTACGGACAGAAGTCACTTCGCTATAGTCGCCAAATGGTAACCGACGGCACCTGGCTCGGCCACGGCGGTTGGGGCGGTCAGTACATGGTTGCGAATCCAGATACCGGAACTGCCGTTGTCTACTTAAGCGTGCTCGAGAACTGGAGCGCCTGGGACTGCAACTTCGCTGACCAGCTCACGGCAATGATGGCTGATCTTGCTGCAGAGTTGTGAGCTGCTCGGCATCTCGCACTGAAGGGCGGAGGTTTCACGTTCGACGCCCAACGGAATAACCTTCGCGGGATTCAGCGGCGGACGTAGGAAATCCGAGAGTGTGTTCAAAACTGGGCGGATTTGCCCCAATGCACAAAAAACGAACATCGGTGGGGCTGTATCTGTACGCCGGCAACTTGGCTCAGTCGAGCAAGATTCGGCGATTAGGCTTCGATGTTGTGAGCTGGTCAAATTCATGGAGGCGTTGGTACCGAGGATGGGAGAGTAATTGAGATGGGCCTGTTTGTCGAACCGCTTCCAAGCGAAAACCGGCTGCCGTCGAAAGTTGACGTAGTTGTTGTCGGTGGCGGGATTGTTGGCGCGAGTGCGGCGCTCTTTCTGGCGAAGCGTGGCGTTAAGGTGGCGTTATGCGAGAAAGGGAATATTGCAGGGGAGCAGTCCAGTCGCAACTGGGGCTGGGTAAGGCAGGGTCAGCGTGACCCTCGAGAATTCCCTCTGATGATCGAAAGTCTGCGTCTCTGGGAACGCATGAATGAAGATCTGGAGTCTGAGTCGGGATTCCGCCGAGCCGGTATTCTATTCGCGTCCGATAGCGATGAGAACATTGCCCAAAATGAGGCATGGCTCTATGAGGCGCGTCAGCATCAAATCGACGCTCGTATGGTTTCTGGCTCAGAGCTTCAGCGACTTACACCCGGAGCGGACAAACGCTGGAAAGCCGGGCTTTTTTGCGCAACCGATGGGCGGGCCGAACCGCACCTGGCTACGACCGCGATCGCATTAGCTGCCCGCCGCAGTGGAGCTTCGGTGCTCACTAATTGTGCTGTGCGTGGATTGGAGTTGAGCGCCGGCAGTGTGTCTGCCGTCATCACCGAACATGGCCGAATTTGTTGCTCAACTGTCGTAGTAGCGGCGGGTGCGTGGTCTCGTCGCTTTCTCAAGGATCTCGATATAACGTTGCCTCAGTTGAAAGTCTTAGGAAGTGTGATGCGCACATCTCCGGTCGAGGGCGGCCCTGAAGCGGCGCTCTGGAGCACCGAGTTTGCGTTGCGCAAACGCATTGACGGCGGCTACACTATTGCCAATGGACACGCCAGCGTCGTCTCGATTGTCCCCGACAGTTTTAGATTCTTCGCCAACTTCTGGCCAGCCTTGCGATCGGATTTTAAGAACTTGAGGTTGCGCGTCGATGATCGATTCATAAAGGAATGTTCGGAATCGCACCATACACCGCCCGACCGAATTTCGCCATATGAGAGGACCCGCGTCCTCGATCCAGCGCCAGATAAAGCAAGTCTGCGTAGAACGTTCGAGCGATTGAAGAAGGCGTTTCCGGTCTTTGCTTCAGCCACGGTTGTTCAGCAATGGGCGGGGTTGATTGATGTGACCCCTGACGCAATCCCAGTCATCTCACAGGTTGATGCTGTCCCGGGTCTCATAGTCGCGACAGGATTTTCTGGCCATGGTTTCGGCATAGCTCCGGGCGCGGGGCGCTTGGCTGCTGATCTCGTCAGAGGCACTCCCCCCGTCGTTGATCCCACGGACTTTCGTTTTTCTCGGTTTACCGATGGGACGCGTGTGAGACCGCTAACGGGCGTTTGAAGGGAAGACATAAAATCGGGAAGGTGCTCGCGCAGAAACGGGCTGCTTCATCTTGCAGAAGCAGAACTCTAACGACGCAATACGGAGGAGGCCTCAAGGAGGGAACGATCAAAGTTGCAATTTGTTCTACGACATTTCCGGCGCTTCTGTGCGTCGCGCCGAAAAGATGAAGCGACACTGCCGAGCAAAAGATCTTTCAAAGGCCGTCATTTCGACCGAGCCTGCGCGATCTGGAGGAGATGATGGCCGAACGCGGCCTGAACGTCGACCATTCGACCGTGCACCGCTGGTCGTTCACTTCTCGCCCCAGCTTCTGGAGCGCTTCAACGGGCGCAAGCGCGCCCTCACCGGCAAGTGGCACATGGACGAGACATGCATCAAGATACGCGGCGAACGGATGTATCTCTACCGTGCCGCTTCTTCCAGAAAGCCCTGGAGCGCCACGGCAGACCGGATCGCATCTTCATCGACGGTAGCCCGACCAATCATGAGGCGATCATTTCCTGCGACGCCGAACTACCGTCTGCGGAATCGATCGCGACGAGCGCTGAAGCCGATCCGCTCCGCAACAGCAAGTACCTCAACAATCGAGACCGAGCAGACCATCGGCACATCAGCGCCGCGCTGGGTCAACGCTCGGCTTCAAGTCGATGGCCGGTGCCGA
>NZ_RZQT01000100.1:0-21293 GCF_003998485.1 Mesorhizobium sp. M7A.F.Ca.CA.001.04.2.1 | reverse complement strand
TTTTGCCGTTTTGCGGCCTACCTGTCTGACACATTTCTGAAGCCTGGGAGCCGCGTCATGGCTGGTTACGACTACGATCTTTTCGTCATCGGCGGCGGTTCGGGCGGGGTGAGGGCGGCCCGCGTCGCCGCGGCTCTCGGCAAGCGTGTCGGCATCGCCGAGGAATACCGCTATGGCGGCACCTGCGTCATCCGCGGCTGCGTACCGAAAAAGCTCTACGTCTATGCCTCGCAATTTCCCGAGCACTTCGCCGACGCCGCCGGCTATGGCTGGACGGTGCCGGAAGCCAGTTTCGACTGGCAGACGCTGGTCGCCAACAAGGATCGCGAGATCAGCCGGCTGGAGGCGATCTACGTCAGGAACGTCGAGGGCGCCGGGGGCGAGACCTTCCACTCGCGCGCCATGATCGTCGATCCGCATGTCGTGCATCTCCTGGGTGAGGATCGCACCGTCACAGCAGACCAGATTCTGATTGCCACCGGCGGCCGCCCGGCGGCGCATCCGGCGCTGCCCGGCCACGAACATTGCATCTTTTCCAACGAGGCTTTCGACCTCAAGGAATTGCCCAGGGCGATCATGATCGAGGGCGGCGGTTACATCGCCGTCGAGTTCGCCAACATTTTTCACGGTCTCGGCGTCGACACCACGCTGGTCTATCGCGGCAAGGAGATCCTCAGCCGGTTCGACATGGACCTGCGGCGCATGCTGCACGAAACGATGGAAAAGAAGGGGATAAGGATCCTCTGCCATTCCGTGTCCGAATGGATCCGCAAGCGGCCGGACGGCCGGCTCGATGCGCTGGTCAGCGGCGGCGAGGTGCTGACCGTCGACCAGGTGATGCTGGCCATCGGCCGCATTCCCAACACCGAGAATATGGGCCTGGAAGGCATCGGACTGGAGATGACCAAGACCGGCGCCATCGCCGTCGACCAATATTCCCGCACCAACATCGACAACATCTGGGCAATCGGCGACGTCACCAACCGCGTGCAGTTGACGCCGGTGGCGATCCATGAGGCGATGTGCTTCATCGAAACCGCCTTCAAGGGAAATCCGACCGCACCCGATCACGAGACGATCGCGACCGCCGTCTTTTCACAGCCCGAGATCGGCACTGTCGGCCTGTCGGAGGACGACGCCGTCAAACGCTTTTCCGACATCGAGATCTACCGCGCCACATTCCGGCCGATGCGGCACACCCTGTCCGGGCGCGACGAGAAGATGCTGATAAAGCTGGTGGTCGATGGCGCGTCGAAGAAAGTGCTTGGCGCCCACATATTGGGGCCGGACGCCGGCGAGATGGCGCAGCTTCTCGGCATCCCGCTGAAGGCCGGCCTGACCAAGGGCGATTTCGACCGTACGATGGCCGTGCATCCGACGGCGGCGGAAGAACTGGTCACCATGTACAAGCCGACCTATCGCGTGAAGGACGGCGAGCGGGTCGATTGACGGCAAAGCCGGGTTGAGGAACTCCGCCGCGGCAAGGACATGCCACGGCGGAGATGGTTGCTACAGCAGCGTGCCGCGCAGGATCACCAGCGCCACCGAGAAGTAGATCACCAGCCCGGTGACATCGACCAGCGTGGCAACGAACGGCGCCGATGCGCTGGCCGGATCGAAGCCGATGCGCTTCAAGGCGAACGGCAGCATCGACCCCGACAGCGAACCGAAGGTGACGATGCCGACCAGTGCAGCACCCACCGTGGTGGCGATCAGCGGCCAGTGCGGGCCATAGTCGTAGAAGCCCATATACTGCCAGAGCGCGATGCGGCAGACGCCGACCACACCGAGCATGGCGCCCAGCACCAGGCCGGTGGGCAGCTCGCGCAGCGCCACCCGCCACCAGTCGCCAAGGCCGATCTCGCGCAAGGCCAGCGCGCGGATGACCAGCGAGGTCGCCTGCGAGCCGGAATTGCCGCCGGAGCTCATGATCAGCGGGA
Source organism: Mesorhizobium sp. M7A.F.Ca.CA.001.04.2.1 (assembly GCF_003998485.1). Lineage (NCBI taxonomy): Bacteria > Pseudomonadati > Pseudomonadota > Alphaproteobacteria > Hyphomicrobiales > Phyllobacteriaceae > Mesorhizobium > Mesorhizobium sp. M7A.F.Ca.CA.001.04.2.1. The sequence continues at coordinate 19,353 of NZ_RZQT01000100.1, read as the reverse complement.
TGAACAGCGTCAGCACGATCGCCTTCTCCAGCTCGCCCTCATAGCTCTGCATGGCGTTGGCCGTCAGCATCTCCGAGATGAACAGCGCGCACAGCCAGCCGCCGCGTTTCCTGATCATGGCGAGGAAGCTCATCTTCATGTACGGCTCGTCCAGCGCCTCCATGCCGCCGAAACGGTGCACGTCCTCGGTCGTCTCCGCGATCATCGTGTCGATGATGTCGTCGATGGTGACGATGCCGAGGATCTTGCCATGGTCGACGACCGGAACGGCGAGCAGATCGTATTTGGAGATCGTCTGCGCCAGCGTTTCGCGATCGGTCAGCGGGCCGACCGTCACCGGAAGATGATCCGGCGCCACCGTCATGATCGAATCATCCGGCTCACCGGTGATCAGCCGGCGCAGGCCCGTCGAGCGCACAAGCAGGTGCGTTTGCGGATCGACGATATAGATCGCATAGACGGTCTCGCGCGTCCGCTCCACCTTGCGGATGTAGTCGAGCGTTTGCCCGACGCTCCAGTCCGAGGGCACGCTGACGAACTCCGTCGTCATGATCGATGCGGCACTGCCTTCGGGATAGCCGAGGATGGAGAGCAGCGTTGCGCGCAGCGGCGGCGCAAGTCCGCCAAGCAGCTCGGAACGCGCCGGCTCGTCGAGCTCGCGCAAAATGTCGGCGGCACGGTCGACCGACATGGCGGTGAGCAGCTTGCCCGCCTTGGCGCGCGGCAGCGCCTCCATGAGTTCCGGCGCGCCGTCGAGTTCCGGCTGATCGAAGATCTCGACCAGACGTTCGAACGTCACTTCACAGAGCAGTTCCGTCGCGGTCTCTCGAGGCTCCCTGTTCAGGGCCTCGACAATGTCGGCGACGTGATCGTTGGCTAGGATACGGGCAATCGCGACGGCCTCGTCGCTTGCCACCGTGGTAAATTCGTTCATGGCTCACTCCTTGCCGTCCGGCAGGACATGAACCATGTGAGGTCACGTCAGGGCGGACGGCTGTTGCGTTCGACTGTGACTGTCGCCAGGCATGGCGCGGTGACCTTTCCGCTTGCGGGTTCGCGTTTGATTGTCTGCAAGCGGGCGCAACATAGGAGCGCGCCTTGCCGTGTCAATCGCGGTGAGGAGGGAAAATGCCGACGAGCGGGCAAGATCGCGAGACTGTGATCACCGGCCGCCGTTCGACCAGGCAGACCGGGGTGGAATAACCGTTATTTCTGCTTCAGCCGGCGCGAGAAGCGCAGCCACTTGTCTTCGACCGGCCTTGGGACCGGCCTTGGCTGCACCAGAATGGTGGTGAGTTCGGCGGGCAGGGTCGGAACCAGCGGCTTCTTGGTGGCGACGCCGTCGGCGATCGCGACGATGCTGTGATAGAATTCGCTGCCCGTCATCGATCTCGGCGCCACCGCCTCGTGCATGACGCTGATCACCGTGACATCGGGGCAGTTGTCCTTGATGGCCTGGTGGAAGGCGACCTTGCCATCGGGGTCGAGCGCGCCGGTCGCCTCGTCGAGGAACAGCAATCCCGGCTGCTGCAGCACGATGCGAGCCACCACCAGCTTCTGTTTCTGGCCGCCCGACAGCACCTGGTCCCAGCTTTTGCCTTCGCGGCTTTCGTCGGCCATGTGCTCGATGAAGTCGCCGAGCCCCGCCTTGTGCAGCGCCGACGCCACCTGCGCGTCGCCATGGTCGTGCTCGGAGCCGGGCAGGCAGACCAGTTGCTTCAGCGACACAGGCTGCAGCTTGACCTCCTGAGCGGCATAGAAACTCTTGACGCCTTCGGGAAAGACGATGGTGCCGCGGCCATATGGCCACAGACCATTGATCGCCTTGATCAGCGAGGTCTTGCCGCAACCGGACTCGCCTTTCAGGAAAGTCCATTCGCCGCGCCGGAAGCGCAGATTGGCGGCGCTGAGAAAGGGCGTCGCGTCCTCGCCCTGATGCGCCAGTTCGAGCTTCTGGATGGTCAGGCCGAAAACCGGGTTCTGGCTGGCATAGTGGAAGTCGGAGCGGCCGGTCTGGCTGTAGAATTCCTGCGGATGCTGGACATTCTCGATCGCATTGGCCAGCTCGGTGACACGCTGGCTGTTGGCGCGCAACGTGGCGATGGCGGGCATGACGTGGATGAACCACGAACACTGGCCGATCAGCGAATTGACCAGTTCGGAGCCGGTTATGTAGCCCTTGAGGTCGAGACCGTTGTGGATGAACGGCACCAGGCCCGGTCCGTAGGCGACAATGCGGGCACCGATGAAATTGTAGATCAGCTCGAACGACATATAGACGGTGTTGACGATGTTCAGCCGCGTCCAGGTGCCGTCGATGTCGACATAAAGCCGGCCATGCATGGTCCTTTGCACGCCTTCGCCCTGAGACGCCGCGACATGGAAGGAGCGGCGCAGGAATGTCGTCAGCTCGCCGCGATAGCTGCCCTCGGCCTGCTGCATCCTGACGTTGAGGCGCTCGAGCAGGCCGCCGAGCTTGACCGCGATCCAAGTGTTCAGCGGCACGTAGGTGGCGACGGCCAGGAAGGCGAGGATGGCGCTGCCATAGCTGCCGAGGAATTCCAGCCCCTTCACCTCGACGGAGTTTTCGAGCAGCTTCTGGCCGACGAAATAGAGCGATGTGGCAACGCCAAGCACGCCCATGGCGAGCCCGATGGCGCCACCGGTCATGTCCTTGATGGATTCCTGGACGCGCTGGTCGATGTTGTCGGGGGCCGGTGCGCCGCTGCCGGTCGACGCGTGCTGGGCATGGAAATGCGTATGATTGCCGTCCAGCAGCGCTTCATTGAAGCGGCTGTCCAGCCAACCGCGCCATTTGCGGTGCAACGTCGCCGAGACAAGGTTGCGGATGCCGGTGAAGCCAGCGTCCTTGAGTACGACCAGCAGCACGAGGACGCCGGCATTGACCAAAAGCGAGCGAAGCGGCGTGGTGTTGGCGGCGTCATGGAAGAAGGCGATGGAATTGACCAGTTCGCCCGAGGCTTCGGCGAACCAGACACCGGCCTTGCTGGACAACGCCGTGAGCAGCGCGATCACCAGCGTCAGCGTCCAGGCTTCCTTCCAGCGGTCGGAAACCCAGTAGGCCCGCATCAGGCCCCAGAAGCTGCGCATCGACGACACCGGCGTCAGAAGCGATCGCCCTGCGGCATCGCGAGGTGTTTTTTCCGGTACTGACTCTTGCGATGGTCTACCGACCCGAATCACTATCCCGCCCAAACCTTTTTTCTTTTGTTACGGATGGTAACACCAATTGATCATTTTCCATTAATTTAAAACCGGGCCGACCGGATTGCCCCGGCAGCCGTTGCCGTGAGGCAACAGATTACATGCTGAAATATAGCGACAACAGTCGACAAAAATCCGGATATTGCTTTTAATTTCATGTGCTTGATATATCGAGGGCGTGGCGTTGGCACGGCTTCCCCTGGGGAAGGCTTTCACACGGTTTCGTGAACTCGAAATCGTATCGAGCGACCGGTTTTCTCACTGTGGACGGCTCAAAGAGCTCGAAAATCTGCGGCTCGTGACTCGCCAGGATTGCCGTGGTCGTCCCTGCCGGGGGCAGGAATTGACGAGAGAATCGATCGAGCGGCGCGTTCCGTCTTGTCGGATCGGCTGAGGGACTGCGTTTGACAATTCATCCGCCTGGGATTGAACCTTGCCCGGCATCGGCGACACTCATGCATGTCCGGTTCTTCAACAAGGAAGCTCCCAATGCTTGCACGCGCGGCCGCAATCCTGTCCCTCTTTGCCTTTGTACCTTTGGCGCATGCCGGCGAGCAAAGCATTCCGGCCAGCGCCGAGGGCCAGATCGAGTTCAACACGCCGTCCGGCAACATCGGCTGCATCTACACGCCCAAAGGCGGCACCGGCACCTATGAGCCGAGGGATGGCGGCCCGGAGCTGAGCTGCTCGCGCGTCGAGCCGAGCTACCTTACGATTATCCTGGGTCCGAAGGGGCCAGCAACGCTGATCAAGAACCCAGGCGAGCAGGGCTGCTGCAGCGATGTCGACAAGCTTGGCTACGGCAACAGCTGGAGCGCCGGGCCGTTCTCGTGCCAGTCGTCAACCAAGGGACTGACCTGCACGGCCACGAACGGCCATGGATTTTTCATCAGCAAGGCCAAGGCGACGGCGAAGTAACGTCTGCCGCCGTCGCGGAGAGGAGAGGCCGGCCGGCCTCAGCCGGCCTTGTCCAGTTCGCCGCGCGCCTTGGCGGTCGCAACCTGGCGAATGGCATCGGCCAGCGTATCGGCATCCTGCGCGCCCATGACGGCGTATTTGTCCTCGAGCAGGAAGCACGGCACGCCAGAAATGCCCATGCGAGACGCGGTGGCGATCTCGGTGCGCACCGCCTCGACATCGGCCTCGGTCGGCAAAAGCGAGGCGACCACGGACGCATCCATGCCGGCCTCGCGCGCCGCCTCGACCAGCACGGCATGATCGCCAATGTTGGCGCCTTCCTCGAAATTCAGCTGGAACAGCCGCCGTACAAGCCTGTTCTGAATGGCTTCGCCGGCGGCCCCTGCCCAGCGGATCAGCCGGTGCGCATCCAGCGTGTTCGGCGCCACCTTGATGGCGTCGAAGGCAAAGGAAATGTCTTCCGCTTCGCCCAGCGGCTCGATGCGGGCGTGAATTTCGCGGATGCGCTCGTCGCTGCCGAATTTTGCCAGCATGTATTCGCGCCGGTCCTTGCCTTCGGGCGGAATGGTCGGATCGAGCTGGAACGGCCGCCAGCGGACATGCACGTCGACATCGCTCACGGCCGCGATTGCCCTGTCGAGCCGCTTCTGGCCGATGAAGCACCAGGGGCAGACGACATCGGACACCACATCGACGGTGATGGCGTTCAATTCGCTCATCTCGATCTCCTGATCCCTCAGTTGGGTTTGCGCCACCATGTTGGCAGTTGATACCCGAATATGGGCGTCTTTTGCGGATGTTCCAGGTAGTTCCAGTAGGCGATCCATTGCTGCGTGTTGTACTGCATCGGCACCATGTAGTTGCCGGAGATCAGCAGCCGGTCGAGAACGCGAACGGCGGCAACATAATCCTCCTTGGAGCGGGCGCGCAGCATCGCCTCGATTGCCGCGTCCACAGCCGGATCGGCGACGCCGGCGAGATTGAACGAGCCTTCCGTCCGGGCGGCAGTCGAACTCCAGCGCCCGCTCTGCTCGATGCCGGGTGACAACGAATTGTTGAAGCCGCTCGATCCGACCAAGACCTCGAAATCGAAGCGCTGCTTGCGCGACTGGATCTGATCGCCGTCGAGGCTGCGAATGGTGAGATTGATGCCGATCTTCTCCAGCGTGCGCTGATAGATGCCGGCAAGGCGCTCCTCGTCCTGCGAAGCGGTCAGGATCTCAAAGCCGAAGGGTTTGCCTTCGGGATCAAGCATCGTTCCATTCTGCACGTGGTAGCCGACACTTTTCAAAAGATCGAAAGCTGCCTTCAAGACGCGCCGATCCTGGCCCGATCCGTCGGTCACCGGCGGCCGCCATGTGCCGTCCATGACATCGGCCGGCACGCGGCCGGGGTAGGGCGCCAGAAGCGCTTTCTCCCTGTCGTCGGCCGGATGGCCGAGCGCGGAAAGCTCGGAATTCTGCCAGTAACTCATCGTGCGCGTGTATTTGCCGCCGAACAGGTTCTTGTTGGCCCATTCGAAGTCGTAGAGCATGCCGAGCGCGCGCCGCACGACCGGGTTGGCGAATTTCGGCAACCGCGTGTTGAACAGGAAACCGGTCACCACCGGCGGAATGCCGGTGTCGAAGGTTTCGGCGATCACGTCGCCCTTGTGGAAGGCCGGAAAATCGAGATCGCGCTCGCGCTTCACCGGATCGCTGTCGTCATCGATGGCGCAGAGGCCTTTCTTGAACGCTTCGAGCTTGGCGTTGGCGTTGAGGAAATACTCGATGGTGATCTGGTCGTAATTGTCGAAACCGCGCTTGGCGGGGACATCCTTGCCCCAATAGTCCGGGTTGCGCTTGAAGACGATGCGCTGGCCTGGCTGCACCTGCGCGATCGTATACGGACCGCTGCCGATCACCGGCTTGAGCGTCGTCCTGTCGAAAGTCTCCTTGTCGAAGGCGTGCTTCGGGATGATCGGGGTCAGCGCGATGATCAGCGGGAATTCGCGATCGGCCTTGTCGTTGAAGGTGAAGCGCACGCTGTAGTCGCCGGTCTTTTCGAGCTTGGCGACCCTGGCCATGCGGTCGCTGTAAGGCGGGCGGCCTTTGTCGGTGTAGACATCATAACTGAACAGCACGTCCTCCGGCGTCACCGGCTGACCGTCCGACCATTTGGCCCTCGGATTGAGATGGAACTCGATGCTCTTGCGCTCCGGATCCATGTCGGCGCTTTCGGCCAACAAACCGTAGAGCGTGAAAGCCTCGTCGGCATTGCGCTGCATCAACGGCTCGAAGACCAGATTGCCGAAGATCGTATCCATCATGCCGCGCGCCGTGGTGCGCAGGCTCTTGAGGATGAAAGGGTTGAGATTGTCGAAGCTGCCGACGACGCAATAGGTGATCGAGCCACCCTTCGGCGCGTCGGGATTGACGTAGTTGAAATGCGTATAGTCGGGCGGCAGCGCCGGCTCGCCCTGCATGGCGATGGCGTGCTTCGGCTCCGATGCGGCCGGCTGATGCGAAAGGGCGAGAAACGATATCGCGGTGATCAGCCAAACAAGAACGCGGCCCATGACCGTCTCCTTACTGGGCGGCTTGATGATTCGGACTGCACCCTAGCATGGCGCCACCGCGCTCCGGCCAGATACATCAGCCCAAATCGCACGGCCCAAATCGCACGGCCAAGAATCGCAGGCGCCGGGCTGGATTCGGCCTCGCTTGCAGTGTAACACGCCCTCCGAAGTCATTCTGTTGCCTCATTTCGGCAACAGGTAGCTGGACCACACGGCACGAAGAAGCCGGTCCCGGGATCATTTGAGAGGAAGTGCACGACATGACGAGCCTGAACAGCAACGCGTACCGCCTGTCGGTCATGGCCGCTGGCGTGGTCGGCTTTCTCGGCGCAGGGCTTCCCGCCGCTTCCGCACAGCAGCAGCAGCAGATTCCGCAAGGCTGGTTCAAGGCCTGCACCAAGCAGGAAGACGTCGACATTTGCAACGTCCAGAACATCACCACTGCCGGCAATGGCCAGCTGGTCACCGGCGTCAGCCTGATCGAGCTCAAGGGCAAGGTGAACCGCAAGGTGTTCCAGGTGACGGTTCCGACCGGCCGTCTGGTGCCTCCCGGCATCGGCCTGCAGATCGACACCGGCAAGGCGCAGAAGCTCGACTATGTGATCTGCTTCCCGGATCGTTGCGTGGCCGAAGTGCCGCTGACCGATCAGCTCGTCGCGGCATTCAAGAAAGGCCAGGCGATCACGCTGACTTCGGTCAATTTCCAGAATCAGCCCAATCCGATCAAGATCGCCCTGCAGGGCTTCAGCGGCGCCTATGACGGCCCGGCGCTGCAGCAGTCGGACATCGAGGACAGGCAGAAGAAGCTTCAGGACTTCGTCGCCAAGAACAACCAGGATTTCGCCAAGAAGCTCAAGGAAGAGCAGGACAAGGCGAAGACCGCCAACTGATCGGCCGATATCGCCGAGCCAACAAAAAAGCGGGGTTCATGCCCCGCTTTTTTTGTGACTGTCTTCCAGCAGGCTAATGCCTGGACTGCCGCTTCTGTTGGTAGCCGCCGTCCGGCTTCTTGTCGAACATTTCCTTGATCTGCGGATGCCGGACCGGCTCGCCCGACTGGTCCTCGAGCAGGTTCTGCTCGGAGACGTAGGCGATGTATTCGGTCTCCGAATTCTCGGCGAGCAGATGATAGAAAGGCTGATCCTTGCGCGGCCGCACGTCGGCGGGGATGGCTTCGTACCATTCGTCGGTGTTGGCGAATTGCGGATCGACATCGAAAATGATGCCCCTGAATGGAAACAGCCGGTGGCGAACCACCTGTCCGATTGCGAATTTGGCTGTTTTCATCGTACTCACCACTGAATTCCTTGAGCTTATTTGGCGCAGACCGCGCATCAATTCAATCCCGAGGCGCTTGACGCCCTATTAAGCAACGGGTTAGCCCGGCGCCAGGGTTTCGGACCAGCATAAAAATGTCTGACGTCGTCGGTCTTGTTCTTCCATTCTTCGGCTTGATTTTTGTCGGCTTTCTGGTGGCGCGCATCACCAGGCAGCCGCTGGACGCGCTCGGCTGGATGAACACGTTCATCGTCTATGTCGCGCTACCGGCACTTTTCTTCCAGCTGCTTGCCAAGACGCCGTTTGAAGACCTGACGGAATGGCGCTTCATCTTCGGTTCGGTCGTCTCGACCTTCATGATATTTTCCTTGATGTTCATGGGGTCGGTCCTGACCTCGCGCGGCGAGATAGCGCAATCGACCATCAAGGCGCTCGCGGCCGCCTATGGCAATATCGGCTATATGGGGCCGGGGCTGGCGCTGCTGGCCTTCGGCGAGGAGGCGGCTGTGCCGGTCGCCTTGATCTTCTGTTTCGAGAACATCATGCATTTCGCCATCGCGCCCATGATGATGGCGCTGTCTGGCGACGAGAAGACCACTCCTCTCCGGCTTGCCCTGGGCGTCCTGCGCAAGATCGTGCTGCATCCGTTCATCATCGCAACCGCCCTGGGTGTCGGCGCCGCCTATATCGGCTTTCGACCGCCCGTGCCGGTGGAGCGATTTCTGGAATATCTTTCCCGTGCGGCCGCACCTTGCGCGCTGTTTGCCATGGGCGTCACGCTGGCGCTCAGGCCACTCAATCGCGTCCCGCATGAGATGGTTCCGATCGCGGCGCTGAAGCTGATCCTGCACCCGTTGCTCTGTTATGTCGTGCTGAGCTGGATCGGCAATTTCTCTGAGACATGGGTCTTCTCGGCGGTGCTTCTGGCCGCATTGCCGACCGCCACGAACGTCTTCGTCATCGCCCAGCAGTATGGCGTCTGGGTACAGCGAGCGTCGGCCAGTGTGCTGATCACTACCTGCCTGTCGGTCGTGACCGTTACCGGGCTGCTCTACCTGATCCGGCACAATATCCTAGCGCCGGACCTGTTTCCCTAACCCGCCGGCAAGCGCGGCAAAACCGCTGCCGGGACGAAGCCCCTCGCGCATGAAAAAAGCCCGAAGCGGCGCGAAGCCTCCGAGCACGCCGAGCCCGGCAACGCGGGCCATCTGCGCCGGCAGCATGTCGGAAAGCAGCGACATGTTGAGCAGGTTGACCGCGCTGCTGCGCGCCAGAATGTCGGGGCGGCGCTTGAAATCGTAGGCTGCAAGCGCCTTGGCTGCGCCCGGATCGGATCGATTTTCACAAGCGATTCCAATTAGATCGTCGACGTCTCTGATGCCGAGGTTGAGGCCTTGCGCACCGATCGGCGGAAACACATGGGCGGCTTCGCCGACCAGCGCCACCCGATCCCTTGCGAAACGCAGCGGCGTCACCGCCGATAGCGGGTAGATCTGCCGGCCCGGCTCGACAGCCACCCGGCCCAGCATCGACTGCATCTGCTGTTCGACCCGCTGAGAAAGTGTCGCATCGTCCAGCGCGGCGAGCTCGGTCGCGGTCTCGGGCTTGACCACCCAGACCAGGCTGGAGCGATTGCCGGGCAGCGGGACCTGCGTGAACGGACCGGTCTCGGTGTGGAATTCGGTCGAGGTGAAGGCGTGGTCGCCGCTATGGCCGAAATTGAGGACGAGAGCTGCCTGCGGATAGGAGCGGGCCGAAGTCGAGATGCCGGCTGCCTGGCGCGCCGGTGACAACCGCCCATCGGCGGCGACCGCCAGCGCTGCGTCGACCGTGCTGCCGTCGGTCAGGACGGCACGGACGTGCTCGGCATCGAGATGCCAGTTCGCCACCATCGACCTCAGCCAGTCGATGCCGGCATGCGCGGCAACGGCGCCGGCGAGTGCCGGGGTGAGGACGCTGTTGGGAAGGTTCAGCCCGAATTCATCCTCGTCGATCTCGCTGGCACGGAAGGTGACGACCGGGCTGCGGATCAGCCGGCTGGTGGCGTCGACGATGCGCATCACTTTCAGAGGCGCCGCCTTGGATACGACGGCTTCGAGCACGCCGAGCCGGTCGAGCACTTTCAAGGCAGGGTTCATCAGGGCCGTCGTGCGACCATCGGGGGCGGTGGCCTCCGGCCCGACCAGTGTCACCGGGAAACCTTCGGCGGCAAAACCCAGTGCCGCGATCAGCCCTGCCGGCCCCGTGCCGGCAACCAGTATCCGCGCAGTTTGCTGATGCTCCAAGATCGGCTTCCGGCTTGCAATGCGAGGCGGTCCACCCGACCTGCCGTTCGATCAGCATATAGGTCAGATCATGCCGCTTGATCAACGCGGCGATTCGGCCCATTCGGATGTCATGACCGGCCAGCAGGACGACTTCAGCCATCTCGACCGCGCCGGCCGCGCCATGGCCGGCATCGCGCGCAATCCCCGGGTCACGGTAAACGTCGTTGTCGGCGCTTGCATCCTGCTTGCATGGCTGTCTCTTGCGGCGATGGCAATCCGCGGGGCTGAAACAGGGATTGCGGGCGTCGGCGCCCCTGGCGACACGATCCTTCGCAGCCTGCCGCAACTGCCGCTGCCCTATTTCCTGGAACGGTTCTTTGTGCTGTGCCTCTCACCGGTGCCTTTGGACGCAGGTCTCGGCTTGCGGGCCGGCGCGCTCGTTTCGATGTGGTTCCTGATGGCGATCGCGACGATGCTGCCTTCGGCGGCGCCGATGATACGCACCTATTGCGAGATCGCTGACACGGCACGCATCAAGGGCGAACCGGTCGTTCACCCGCTGCTGCTGGTCGCCGGCTATCTCAGCGTCTGGCTCGCCGCTTCAATTGCGTTCGCGGCGCTGACCTTGGCCGTCCATGCATTCGCTTCGTCAGCCGGGATGCTCGATCCGGTCGTCGGCATTGCCGGTGCGCTCGCTCTGCTGATTGCCGGCCTCTACCAGTTCAGCGGCCTGAAGGAAGCTTGCCTGAAGAAATGCAAGAACCCGTTCTCGATCCTTTTCGCGAGCTGGAGCGCAAGGCCCCTTAACATCTTTCGGCTCGGTGCCGCGCAAGGTCTGTGGTGTCTGGGCTGCTGCTGGGCCTTGATGCTGGTGATGTTCGCCGTTGGCGTCATGAACGTTTTCTGGATGGCGTTGATCGGCCTGTTCACCCTGATCGAAAAACAAACGGGCAGCAGGGTTCCAACCCGGCTGGCCGGTGCGATACTGCTTGTCTGGGCAGCCGCGCTGCTAGTAGTCTCGCTGTGAGTGGGGGAAAATCGATGGCAGACCAGAGCTGGGCGATGAAGGGAGAGCTCGTACTCTCCTGCAATTGCACGGTTTTTTGCCCTTGCGTGCTCTCGCTTGGCAATCATCCGCCGACCGAAGGCTATTGCCAGACATGGGCCGGGTTTCGCATCGATGCCGGCCATTTCGGTGAGGTCGATCTGTCCGGGCTCAATCTTGGGCTGATCATGGAAATCCCAGGCTATATGAGCCGCGGCAACTGGACCGCGGGCCTGTTCATCGACAGCCGCGCCTCTGTCTATGCGGTCAAGGCGCTGACAAAGATCTTCACGGGCAAGGCAGGTGGAACCACATCGCTGCTCTCAATCCTCGTCGGCAAATTCCTCGGTGTCGAGCAGGTGCCGATCACCTATGAGACGCGTGACAAAACGCGTATCTTCCAGATACCCAGGATTATCGACGGAGCGGTCACACCCATCCAAGGCAAGGACCGTGACAAGGATACGGTGATCAGCAATTCGGAATACTGGATCGCGCCCGAGATCATCGTGGCCAGGTCCGACAAGAGCAAGATGCGGGCTTTTGGCCGCAACTGGAATTTCGTCGGCCGTTCGGCCGAAATCTGCAAGCTGGATTGGCGGGGCCCGTGAGCAAGAACACAACGGCCAGGAATTTGGCAGCACGAAAAGCCGCCAAAAAGATCACGGACCGGATTCCGCGCCCGAAGAAGAAGGTCACCTGGCCGCAGGCGAGGGCGTTCTCCGTCCACCTTTTGACCGCCTCGGGGTCGTTCCTGGCCTTCCTGTCGCTCGTGGCGGCAAGTGAAGAGCGCTGGACCGCAATGTTCTGGTGGCTCGGGCTGGCCCTGTTCGTCGACGGCATCGATGGGCCGATCGCCAGAAAACTCGAGGTCAAGGAGATCCTGCCGACATGGTCGGGCGAACTGCTCGACAACATCATCGACTACGTGACCTACGTGCTGATCCCGGCCTTCGCGCTCTATCAGCGCGGCTTCATGGGCGAGGGCCTGTCATTCCTGTCGGCGGCGATCATCGTCGTTTCCAGCGCCATCTACTATGCCGACACCGGCATGAAGACGAAGGAGAATTTCTTCAAGGGATTCCCGGTGGTCTGGAACATGGTGGTGTTCACCCTGTTCGTCATCGAGCCCGGACAATGGGTTTCGTTCGCGGTGGTGGTGGTGGCCGGCGTCCTGACTTTCGTGCCGATCAACTTCATCCACCCGGTGCGGGTGGTGCGGCTGCGGCGCATCAACCTTGGGATGACCCTGTTGTGGTGCGCTTTCGGCGCGCTTGCCCTGGCCCAAGCGGCGCTCGCCGCCTTCTACGATCAGATCGGCGTGCTGGGCGAGCAGGTCAGCACCTTCACCAAGATCGGCATCACCATCACCGGGCTTTATCTTGCCTGCATCGGTGGCATCATGCAGTTCTTTCCCAATCTCGGTGCCAAAAAGGCCTGATCGGCCACTCCCACAGGGAGCCTGGCCCCACAAGCCTAGCCCACAGGAAGCTTAGCAATGTCCAAAGCGATCCGCATTCATGCCAATGGCGGCCCGGAAGTTCTGACCTATGAGGACGCTGATCCCGGCCAGCCGGGATCCGGGCAGATCCTGGTCCGGCACACCGCGATCGGCCTCAATTTCATCGATGTCTACCATCGCTCCGGTCTCTATCCGCCACCCGGCGGCTTCCCGCTCGTGCCAGGCAGCGAAGCCGCCGGCGTGGTGCTGGAGGTCGGCCATGGCGTCGACTGGCTGAATCCGGGCGATCGCATCGCTTATGCCGTGACCACGGGGGCTTACGCGCAAGAACGCGTCATCGATGCCAGCCGCGTGGTCAAGGTTCCGGATGGCATCAGCGACGAACAGGCCGCAGCGATGATGCTGAAGGGCATGACCGCGGAATATCTGCTGCGGCGGACGTTCAAGGTGAAAGCCGGCGACACGATCCTGTTCCATGCCGCTGCAGGCGGCGTCGGCCTGATCCTCGGCCAATGGGCAAAACATCTCGGCGCCACCGTCATCGGCACCGCCAGCTCGTCCGACAAGATCGAGCTCGCCAGGGCGCATGGTTTCGATCACGTCATCAACTACAAGGAACAGGATTTCGTCGCCGGCGTCGCCGCCATCACCGGCGGCAAAAAATGCGATGTCGTCTACGATTCGGTCGGCAACGACACGTTTCCGGCTTCGCTCGACTGCCTGCGGCCGCTCGGCATGTTCGTCAGCTTTGGCCAGTCCTCGGGACCTATACCGCCGTTCAGCATGTCGTTACTGGCACAGAAGGGCTCGTTGTTCGCAACAAGGCCGACACTGTTCGTCTACAACGCAAAACGCGAGGACCTCGACGCTTCTGCTGCCGCCCTGTTCGAGGTCGTGCTCAGCGGCGCGGTCGAGATCCAGATCAACCAGCGCTACGCGCTGAAGGACGCCGGCAAGGCGCATTCCGACCTCGAGGGCCGCAGGACCACAGGGACGACCATTCTCATCCCTTAGTTCGTTCTGCCTTGCTATCCCTTGAATTTCCGCTGAAATTCTTGAAGCTCTTTCAAGACGTGTGCCGCTTTCCGATGAGAGCCGGCCGCGCCTACCATGCCTGCGGGAACACAGAACATGTCTGGCTAACCAGATGGGAGGCACTGTGAGTGCAAATCAGGACGGCACGAACCTGCTTGAGGTGCGTGGCCTCACCAAGATATTCGGCACGCTGACGGCGTGCGATCATATCGATCTCGACATCGCCAGGGGTGAGATCCACGCCTTGCTCGGCGAAAACGGCGCCGGCAAGTCGACGCTGGTCAAGATGCTTTTCGGCTCGCTGGAGCCCAATGCCGGCGAGATCTTCTGGAACGGTCAGGCCGTCAGGATTTCCAGCCCGGGCGTCGCGAAAAAGCTCGGCATCGGCATGGTGTTCCAGCATTTTTCGCTGTTCGAGGCGCTGACCGCGGCCGAAAACATCGCGCTGTCGCTGGACGACGGCTCACCGATCAGCAGCATCGCTGCGAAGGCGAGGGCGCTTTCCTTCAGTTATGGCCTGCCGCTCGACCCTGAATCGCTGGTCGGCGACCTGTCGGTGGGCGAGCGCCAGCGCATCGAAATCATCCGCTGCCTGCTGCAGACGCCGCAGCTCATCATCCTGGACGAACCGACCTCGGTGTTGACGCCGCAGGAAGCCGACAAGCTGTTCGAGACGCTGGAGCGCCTGCGCTCGGAAGGCAAATCCATTCTCTACATCTCGCACCGGCTCGAAGAGGTCAAACGCATCTGCGACCGCGCCACCGTGCTGCGCCACGGCAAGGTGGTCGGCCATTGCAATCCGCGTGAGGAAACAGCCTCTTCGCTGGCTCGCATGATGGTCGGCAACGAGGTGCAGGCCGTGGTGCGCGCGCCGGTCGAGGGCATCGACAAGGCGCAGCCGCTGCTCGAAATCCGCAACCTCAGCCGCAAACCGGCAACGCCGTTCTCGATCCCGCTCAGGGGCATCAACCTGAACGTCCGCGCCGGGGAGGTGATCGGCATCGCCGGCGTCGCCGGCAATGGTCAGGGCGAGTTCTTCGAATCCGTTTCGGGCGAAGTGCTGCAGCAGGATGCCGCCTCGGTGCGCATTCGCGGCAAGGATTCGGGAAGCCTCACCATCACCGGACGGCGCCTGCTGGGCGCTGCCTTCGTGCCGGAGGAACGCCTCGGCCACGGTGCCGCACCCCGCATGAAGCTTTCCGAAAACCTGCTGCTGTCGCGCCATGCCACCGACGGCAAGGCGTTCGTCGGTTCCGGCGGAATGGTCAAGAGCGCCGCCATCCAGGCCGCGTCCCAACGCATCATCGAGGCGATGGATGTGCGCAAGAGTGCGCCGGATCCGGAGGCCGCGGCTCTTTCGGGCGGCAATCTGCAGAAATTCATCGTCGGCCGCGAACTCGACCGCCGGCCAAGCGTCATGGTGGTGAACCAGCCGACCTGGGGCGTCGATGCGGGCGCTGCCGCCCACATCCGCCAGGCCTTGATCGAGTTGTCGCGCAGCGGATCGGCGGTGCTGGTGATCAGCCAGGATCTCGACGAGCTGTTCGAGATCTCGGATGCGATCGCCGTCATGCACAATGGCGAGTTGTCGAAGCCGATACCGATCGCCGAGGCGACCTTCGAGAAGGTCGGCTTGCTGATGGGTGGCGCCGAACCCGGTCACGCCGAACACACGTTGGAGACGGCATGATGCGCCTCGAACTCGTCAAACGTCCGCAGCGTTCCATGCTGTTTTCGGCCCTGTCGCCGTTCATCGCCTTCGCGCTGACCATCATTGCCGGGGCCGTCATGTTCGCGCTGCTCGGCGTCAATCCGCTGACTGCGTTCAACATCTATTTCATCGAGCCGATCAGCCAAATCTGGCAGTTGCATGAGCTGGCGATCAAGGCCGCGCCGCTCATCCTGATCGCCGTCGGCCTGTCGGTTTGCTACAAGGCCAACATCTGGAACATCGGCGCCGAAGGCCAGTTCATCCTCGGCGGCATCGTTGGCTCGATGCTTCCAGTACTGTTTCCGCAGTTCGAAGGCCCGCTGGTGCTGCCGTTGATGCTGTTGCTTGGCATGGTCGGAGGTGCGGCCTATGCGGCGATCCCGGCTCTGCTCAAGACGCGCTTCGGCACCAACGAGATCCTGACCAGCCTGATGCTGGTCTATGTCGCGCAACTTTTCCTTGACTGGCTGGTGCGCGGCCCCTGGCGCGATCCGCAGGGCCATGGCTTCCCGCAGACCATCCAGTTCAACGATTCGGCCGTGTTGCCGGAACTGATGCCGGATGCCGGACGGGCAAACTGGGGTTTTGTCTTCGCGCTGGTCGCCGCGGTGCTGGTCTGGATCCTGATGAGCCGCATGCTGAAAGGTTTCGAGGTGCGCGTGCTGGGCTCGAGCCCGCGGGCAGGACGCTTCGCCGGCTTCGGCCTCGACCGGATGGTGTTCTTTGCCTTCCTGCTGTCGGGCGCGCTGGCGGGACTTGCCGGCATCTCGGAGGTCTCGGGCGCCATCGGCCAGCTGCAGCCCGTCATTTCGCCCGGCTACGGCTTCACCGCCATCATCGTGGCGTTCCTCGGCCGTCTCAACCCGCTTGGCATCGTTGCCGCCGGACTGGTGCTGGCACTGACCTATCTCGGCGGCGAAGCAGTGCAGAGCGCGCTCGGCATCTCCGACAAGGTGGCGCGGGTGTTCCAGGGCATGCTTTTGTTCTTCGTGCTCGGCTGCGACACGCTCATCCATTACCGCATACGCCTGGTCGGCCTGGCGCTGACCAAACCGGAAGGCGTGGCCAAACTCGAAGCCGCACCGAAGCTGAAGGAAGCCCGTTGATGGACATCACCGTAAACATCCTTCTGACCATCGCCACCGCGGCAACGCCGCTGCTGATCGCGGCAATCGGTGAGCTGGTGGTCGAGCGCTCCGGCGTACTCAATCTCGGCGTCGAAGGCATGATGATCATGGGCGCCGTCGGCGGCTTCGGCGCAACCTATCTCACCGGATCGCCCTGGATCGGCCTTTTGGCGGCCATTGCCATGGGCGCTGTGTTCTCGCTGCTGTTTGCCGTCATGACGCTGTCGCTGGCCACCAATCAGGTGGCGACCGGCCTGTCGCTGACGCTGCTCGGCCTTGGCCTGTCCGGCATGATGGGCACCAGCTTCGTCGGCCAGCCCGGCGAAAGGCTGCCCAACCTCGACATTCCCGGCCTGACGGAAATCCCTGTGGTCGGCAGGCTGCTGTTTGGCCAGGATCCGATCTTCTACATCTCGATCGCACTGACCGCCGCCGTCATGTGGTTCCTGTTCAAGACCCGCACCGGGCTGACGCTGCGTTCGATCGGCGACAGCCACACCTCGGCGCATGCGCTTGGCATCAAGGTCATCCGCTACCGATACCTCGCGGTCATCTTCGGCGGCGCCTGTGCCGGTCTCGCCGGCGGCCATCTCTCGCTGGTCTACACGCCGCAATGGGTGGAGAACATGAGCGCCGGCCGCGGCTGGATCGCGCTGGCGCTGGTGGTGTTCGCCTCCTGGCGGCCATGGCGGGTGCTGGCCGGCGCCTACATCTTCGGCGCGGTGTGGATCGGCCAGCTTCATGCACAGGCTTTTGGCATTCCAGTGCCCTCACAGTTCCTTTCTTCGCTGCCCTATCTGGCAACCGTCGTGGTTCTCGTTCTAATCTCGCGCAACAAGCGTCTGACGATGATGAACACGCCGGCTTCCTTGGGGCAGCCATTCGTTCCGGATCGTTGACAACAAAAAACAAACGGGAAGCTCCAAGGCTAACTCAGAGAGGTAACACGATGAAAAAACTGCTTATTGCCCTGATGACCACGACCGCCGCCATGTCGCTGGCAGCGACGGCCGAGGCCGCGGACAAGCTGAAGGCTTGCTGGGTCTACACCGGCCCGATCGGCGATTTCGGCTATTCCTACCAGCACGACCAGGGCCGTCTCGAAGTGGAGAAGGCGCTCGGCGACAAGGTCGAAACCGCCTATCTTGAAAACGTCTCGGAAGGCCCCGACGCCGACCGCGCTTTCGAGCGCCTGGCACGCGAAGGCTGCAAGATCATTTTCGGCACCTCCTTCGGCTTCATGGACCCGGAAGTGAAGGTTGCCAAGAAATTCCCGAAGGTGATGTTCGAGCACGCCACCGGCTACAAGACATCTGACAATCTCGGCATCTACAATGCGCGTTTCTATGAAGGCCGTTATGTGCTCGGCCAGATCGCCGCCAAGGAATCGAAGGCAGGCGTTGCCGGCTACATCGTTTCCTTCCCGATCCCGGAAGTGGTGATGGGCATCAACTCCTTCATGCTCGGCGCGCAGTCGATCAACCCGAACTTCAAGGCCAAGATCGTCTGGGTGAATTCCTGGTTCGATCCGGGCAAGGAAGCCGACGCCGCCAAGGCGCTGTTCGACCAGGGTGCCGACATTATCGTCCAGCACACCGATTCGACCGCTGCCCTGCAGGTGGCCGAGGAGCGCAAGCTGCACGGCTTCGGCCAGTCCTCCGACATGATCAAGTTCGCGCCGAACGCGCAGCTGACCTCGCTCACCGACGAATGGGGTCCCTATTACATCAGCCGGGTCCAGGCAGCCCTCGACGGCACCTGGAAGCCGGACAATGTCTGGCTTGGCATCAAGGACGGCGCGGTCAAGCTCGCCCCCTACACCAACATGCCCGACGACGTGAAGGCGATGGCGGAGGCCACCGAGAAGAAGATCGCCGGCGGCTGGAACCCCTTCACCGGGCCGATCGCCAAGCAAGACGGCACGCCGTGGCTGAAGGATGGCGAAGTCGCCGATGACGGCACGCTGCTCGGCATGAATTTTTATGTGAAGGGTGTCGACGACAAGCTGCCGCAGTAAGCAGCGCAAGAGATCGAAATGAGGAGGGCGCCGCGAGGCGCCCTTTTTCATTCGGCGGGCTGCGCTCCGGCTGAGACGCGACGAAATCGCGCCAGGCCAGCATCGACCGCGCGGCCGAGCCAAATCCTCAGCAGCCGCTGTGCGGGTCGTTCGCAGGCGCGCCAGATTGCCCACGAAACGAAAAGCATAAGTGCGCCGCAGCCAAAGGCGGCAAACCATCTGCCGATAAGGGGCGTCGCCGCATTGATGACGAGATAGCCGATGTCCTGGTGCAGCAAATAGAGCGGATAGGTCAGCCCGCCCAGCGCCAGAGTGAGCCCCGATGGCCGCAGACGATTGCGCAGCAGCACCGCACCGATCAAGGCCGCGTGCATGACGACGTTGGCGATGACGAGATTGGCCGACGAAACGGCGATGCCGTAGTGGCCAAGCATCCAGTGCTGCGTCACCGACAGCGTGCCACAGGAGATCAGGAACGCGGCGGCAAGCAGCAGCATTGCAGGCAGTGAACGGCCATGCGCATGCAGGTGGTGGACCAGCACGCCGGCGGCGAAGAACGGTCCAAACTCGGTGATGAACAGCAGCCTGGCGGCGGCGCTGCCGATGAAGAACTCGTTCAAGGCCGAGATCGCCAGCCAGATCAAGATCAGCTCCAGCTTGCGTGTCTGAAACAGCCCGGTAAGCAGCGCCAGCGTCACCCAGCCGTAGAAC